>NZ_WHJF01000014.1:0-90418 GCF_011682185.1 Massilia genomosp. 1 | reverse complement strand
TTTACTCGCTGTCGTCCCCGGGCTTGGCCGGCGGCGTCTTGTTCGCTTCGCCTGCCAAAAACCGTGGGCGATCAGGGCGCCAATGCGCCGATTCTGCGGCATCGAGCTTAGCGTGCTCTGCGCGCACGCGCGCATGCAGGCGAAGAATGAGGCGATCCTTTTCCGCGGCGGAAAGCTTGGAAAGATCTGGAAGGGGGCGCAGTTTTGTCATGATCAGCATCATGGACCGATTTCAAGAAACGAACAACTCTGGCACGTGCTCGCTCAGGCTAAACAGTTACTGAATTTTCAGCATTCCGCGGTACATGATCTCGTTCCCGAACCTATCCCACTCCAGTACCTGATTCGCCATCGCCTGTACCCGTCTCGCGACGACGCCTGTACCAAGCGGACAAGGCCCACACGTCATCAACCCTAGCGGATCAATCCATGCGGTCGGATTTGGCGCATATAACATCAGATTGTGGCCACCCGCGAGCCCGATCGGATCCTGGCTGACGAAACGCCCCACGTCCGGATCATAGTACCGGAAGCGGTTGTAATGCAGGCCCGTTTCGATGTCGTGATACTGGCCCTGGAAACGGATCGGCTGCGCCTGTGCCAGCGCCTGCTGCGAGCGTTGTCCGGCCTGCACCTCGTCTTCCACCTCGGGGGCCTCGATCCTGAGCACATTGCCCCATGCCTTGTAAGTGGCAGTCCAAGTCACGCGCCCGCCGGCATCGCTCACTTCGCGCGGCGTGCCCAAATGATCGGTATGCAGGTAGTGTACCTGCGCCGCAGCGCCCCCATCCTCCGGCGCGCTGTCGATCTGCGCCAGCGGCACGAAGGAATCCGGCTCGTAGATATACGTGCGGCAGTGCGTGCCACGGGTCTCGCTGAGCAAGCGGTTGCCATCCCAGGCAAAGCGCGTGGTGCCGAAGGCATCGCGCTTGGCGATGCGCCGTCCGAACGGATCGTACGCATACTTCACCGTCTGCGCGCTGTCCCCCTCCTGCCCGGCATTACGGGTAACCGTCGACTTGACCAGCTGATGCGCGCCGTTCCAGGTGAACTGCATGCGCGTGTGGCGCCCGACCCGCTTCTCGATCAGGTTGCCATGCGCATCGTAGTCGAAGCGCTTGTCCTCGAACACGCGCAGGCGGTTGCCCTCGACCCGGCCGCTGCCTTCGGCTCCCGCATTGAGCAGGTTATGCGCCGGGTCGAACGCGAAACGCTCGCCCAGCTGCGGCTGGGTCGCGCTCAAGATGCGGCCGATGACGTCGTACTCGAACGTGCTTCGGCCGTTACGGCTGTCGTCGAGCACCAGCAGGTTGCCGCCGGCGTCGTACTCGTAACGTCGCGCTACAGCCGGGGTGCTGCCGTTCGCGGCGACCTGAGACAACAGTCGCCCGACCGGGTCGTAGCGGAAGTGACTGGTCAAGGCGCCCTGGCTGCGGCTGACCGGGCGGTGCGCGCTGTCGCGCTCGATATCGCTCACCACCTCGCCGTCCAGGTTAATCTGGTGCAAGTGCCCGGAACCGTAGAACAGGTGATTGAGCACGCGCCCGTCCGGCAGCACCGTTTGCACGCGGTTTCCCAGTTCGTCGTAGGCGTGCCGCATCGCGCTGGTGTGGCCGGCGCTGGTGGTCTGTTCAGCCACCAACTGCCCCACAGCATCGTACTTGAGCACGATGGCGGCATCGGCGTTAGCCGCGTGCGTCATGCGTCCGGCCAGGTCGTAGCCATAACGCTCGCGCAGCTGCTCCGCCTGCGCCGGGCCGGTGACGCGGGACGTGATTTTTTCGATCAGGCGGCCTGCTGTGTCGCGCAGGAAGCTGGTCTCGATGCGGGTCAGTTCGCTGTGCATGCCGCTGCCATGCTCCTCCTTGGCGGCGATCTGGCCGCTGGCGTCGTAGCGGTAGCGCGTCAGGCAGCCATCGAAGCCAATTTCTTCGGTCAGGCGGTCCATCGCGTCGTAGGCGAAGCTGTGCGTCTCGCCGTTTTCGTTGACCAGCGCCGCCATGCGGCGCGCAGCGTCGTACTGGTACTGCAACACGCCGCCGCGCGCATCGATCCGTTGCAGCGGCCGGCCGTCGCTGTCGAGCACATAACTGGTACGCTGGCCGCCGGCGATGTGCGCACAGATACGTCCGAGTGCATCGTATTCGTAATGCTCCTCGGTGCCGTCGGCTTGCCGGGAAGCCTGCAGACGTCCGCCGTCGTCATAGTCATACGCGCTGACATTGTCGTTGGGGTCGGTCACCTGGCGCAGCTTGCCGCTGTCGTCGTAGTCGAAGCGGGTCAGCTTGCCGGCGCAATCGGTCTGGCTGATTGGCTGCCCGGCCGCGTTGTAGCTCAGTTTTTTCACGCCACCGGCGGCATCGGTGATCCGCACGGGCAGGCCGTCCTCGTTATACTGATACGAGGTGCGCTGGCCCAAGCCGTCGGTGATGCTGGTCAGGTTGCCCCGGTCGTCGTAGCGCAACGCGGTCGTCACGCCCAGCGCATCGGTAATCAGGGCCGGCTTGTCGAAGCGGGTGTCGTAGACGATGCCGGTGGCGCTGCCGCCACCCTCGATCCGCACCACGCGGCTGCGTTCGTCGTAGCGGTAACGGGTCACGCGGCCGGCAGGGTCGGTCAGCGCCAGCAGGTTGCCGAAACGGTCCAGCGTGCGCAAGGTGACGCCGCCAGCGGCATCAACCAGGCCGATGAGACGCCGCTCGTGGTCGAACCGGTAGTGCTGGCGCCGTCCCAGGTTGTCGGTGACTATCGTCTCATGCTGGCGGTAGTCGAAGCGCCAGGCATGGCCGCCGTTGGTCCAGTTGTGCAGCACCTTGCCGCTCGGAGCGTCCTGGTCGTATTCATAGCATGACACCAGCCCGTCCGGTTCGCCATGCTGCACCAGCATGTGCTGGCGATACAGGAACTGGCGCTTGAGCTGGCCGGCGCCGTTGCGCACCTGCGCCAGGTCGCCGGCCTCGTCATAATCGTAATAGACCAGCACGTCGCTCTGGGTGGCCGGCATGCCGCTGTCGCCATCCCCGCTCTCGCGCACCAGCGCCACCGAGCGCAGGCGCGGTTGGCCCTGGTGCTCGCCAAATACCAGCGTGAACACGCGCCCGGCGCTGTCGTTGATGCGTTCCGGAAGCTGCGCGCGGTTGTGCAGGATGCTGATGGTATTGCCGTTGGCATCGACCAGGCCGACCAGGTTGGCGATGTCCCTGCCGTTGGCGGGAAGCGCGAACTGGCGGCGCAGCAAATTCTCATCGACCAGCTCGAAGGTGCGCGGACCGGTACGGCTCAAGGTGACCGATTCGTAGGGCGAGTAGATCGATTCGCCTATCTCCGGCAGTGAAAACGTCACGGCGCGCTCATAAGCGTCGAGGACCACGACTTCCTCCGCGCTGACCAGCAACGCCTCCGAAATCGGTGTCGACCAGCCTTGCCCCAGCCAGCCGGCGCGCGCTGCGTCGGAACTGTAGGTGCGCTGCCACGGCAGCGGTAGCGGCGCGGGCAGCGAAAAATCCAGGTCGCTCTCACCCAGCAAGATCTTGCTGCCGAAAATCGGGTGCACCGGCGGGCCAACCAGGATGTTCGGGCATATCGGGCAGACCTTGTCGCCCTTGCCATTTTTCGGGGGTGTCTCGGCCGGCTTGGCCGGTTTGGCCGCGACCGGCTCGGGCGCAGCCCCGGGTCTGACGCCAGCGCCCGCCTTCGCACCGGCCTGGTCCGCCGCACCCGGCAGGTTGCTGCGCAAGGCGGGCATGGCCATCAGCTTGGCCTCGTTGGCCGCGACCCACGTCGCGAACTTTGGTCCGAGCTTGCTGGCGCTGATTTCCGCCAGCAGCATCGACCGACTGAGCTGGCCTTTCGTAAAATAGACCACGATCGCGCTGAGCAGTGCCACGACCAGCAACAACTTGCCTTGCGCGAAGGAGATACTGGCGCGTTCGATCATGCCCGGGTACTCGCCGCGCGCATTTTCGGGCAACTGGCCGGCGGCCCAGGCAGTGGCGAATCCTTCGGCCAGATGGCTGCACATCTCGGGAATGGCCGTGCCGATGCATTTGACCAGGCTGCCGAGACCCATCCACATCATGATTTCCGCGCCAACCTTGCTGCCGAACAGGGCGCCGCCGATGGCGCCGGGCACCGCGCCGGCACCAGCAAAAAACGCCCCGCCGATCCCGCCGACAGCATCGAAAAAGATGGCACCGCCGCCCACGTACATGACGATCTCTTTCACGACCGACCACAGCACGTCCCAGACCATCGAGAAATCCAAACCGGCCAACTTGGTGGCGAGTAAGACAGCAAATCGCTGCTCGGCCTTGCCAACGGCGTGGGTTACCGCCCGGGCCGAGCGACCGGTCTCGGTCGTCATGGCCAGTTTCTCAAGTGCATTTGCCGAAGCGCCGACCCGCTGCGACCATCGCGCCAATCGTTTTTCCATGTCAATGCGTGCCTGCGGATTGGCAGTTTCGTATTGGCGGCGGAAGGTTCCAAGGATGCGTTCTACGCTGGAAAAACTGTCTTTGTGATCGTGATTAGGCATGCTGACGAGTGTGTGGTAATGGCTGAACAGCTAAGGTACATACGCAGGCAAGCCGGATATGCAAATTGAATATTGGCAATTATTTAATAGCATATCAGCAATCTTTCGTTATTTGCACGACTAACGGACCACCGACGCCACCGGCGCTACCACGCCGCCACCGCCCTTCCCCATGCTCACTGCATCATTTGCGCAACAGCAATGTACATACTCTGAATGCAAATGAGATTGATTAACGTTTACGCTCTTGTGAGATTTGGCTATAATCCTGCGAATCTATCTGAGGAGTTCATCTTGACGCACCAACAATCGCAACAGCCAAAAAGCCTTCGTAGCAAGAGCGACATGACGTTCAATACCATGAAGAAAACCAGTATTGCCATGGGCATTTCCAGTGCCTTGTTGATGATGCCGTTCGGCGCCAGCGCCCAGACGGGTCCGAACGCCGCGCCGGCCACGCCATCGGAAAAAGACAGCAAGACCCTGCCCGACGTCGTCGTCTACGGCAAGTACCTCGACCCGAACCCGAACGCCGAAGTCGGCGCGCCGTACAAGGCCAAGACCTCGGGCGATTCGCGCCACACCCGTCCGCTGGCTGAAACGCCGCAGACCATCTCGGTGATCACCAAGGCCGCGATCGACGATTCGGGCATGACCGAACTCAAACAAATTCTCAGCGCCCAGCCAGGCATCACCCTCGGCACCGGCGAAAACGGCAATGCCTTCGGCGACCGCTACATCATCCGCGGCCAGGAAGCGCGCAGCGACGTCTTCGTCGACGGCTTGCGCGACCCGGGCATGACCACCCGCGAAAGCTTCGCCATCGAGCAGCTCGAAATCTCCAAAGGCCCGAACTCGAGCTTCGCCGGCCGCGGCACCGCCGGCGGCGCGATCAACGCGATCACCAAGCAAGCGACCCTGGACAAAGACTTCCAGCGCGTCACCGTGGGCGTGGGCACCGACAGCCACAAACGCGTCACCGCCGATTTCAACAAAGGCTTCGGCGACAACTTCGCCCTGCGCGCCAACGTCCTGTACGGCGACGAAGACGTGCCTGACCGCAAGCCATCGAGCCGCACCCGCAAGGGCGTGGCCGTCTCCGGCCTGTGGGAAGTGAACAAGGACCTGGCCGTCACGCTCGACTACTACGCCCTGCGCACCGACGACAAGCTGCCCGACCTGGGCCACTTCCTGGTCGGCGCCGTGCCGAACCGCATACCGGCCACCAACGTGCCGGTGTACGCCCAGTCGAACGACTTCCTCAGCTCGGACGTGGACACCATGACCGCGCGCGTGAACTGGAAACTGGCGCCCGAGCTGACCCTGACCAGCCTGACCCGCTATGGCCAGTCGAACAACGCCTACGTCACCACCGGCGCCTCGAGCGGCACCCGCTATGTCGGCGACACCACCGCCAATACCAAGGCGTTTGTGAGCGCCACGCTCGACGGCGGCCACACCGGCTGGCAGGATGTCGAATACTTTGCGCACCAGAGCAATCTGCGCTGGGACAAGCAGTTGATGGGCATGAAGCACGAATTCATCTTCGGCGCCGAATACACCGACCATCAAGTCGTCTCGGGCAACTTCACGGTCGCCAACAGCGGCGCCTTCAACTGCCGCAGCGCGGCTGCTGTCGGCCCGAACAATGCGCGTTGCTTCAACGACGTCAATGGCGTGCCGGTGGCCGACCTGACCAACTTCGCCGGCCGCAGCAGCACCCGCAACAGCTGGAACCAGGACTGGCAAGTGAAAACCTTCTCGCTGACCGCGATGGACACGGTCGACCTGACCGACCGCGTCACGGCGTTCGCCGGCATCCGCGCCGACCGCTTCGACCTGTCGCTGGCGCGCCGCACCCCGGCCACCAACCTGGTCACGGGCGAGTACGGCTACACCGACACCCTGGTCAACGGCCACGCCGGCGTGAGCTTCAAGGTCATGCCGAAACTGATCGTCTACGGCAGCGCGGCCAGCTCGCAGGACATCAACGGCGGCGAAGCCGATTCGGGCACCAACAGCGGCTACGGCGGCGCGGTGCTGTACCAGAACAAGATCGCCGGCGCCAAGCCGGAAACCTCGATCAACCTGGAACTGGGCACCAAGTGGAACCTGCTTGACGACAAGCTGCTGGCCACCGCCGCCATCTTCCAGACCAAGAAGAAGGACGTGATGGAAGGGGCCAACTACGACACCGTCGGCACCTTCAACACCGGCAAGAACAAGGTGCAGGGGATCGAATTCGGCCTGACCGGCAACATCACCGAAGCCCTCTCGACCCAGGTCGGCGCGACCATCATGAAGTCGAAAGTGACCGGTTCGGCCAGCCCTGTCGGCATCGGCCGCGAACTGGCCAACTTTGCCGAAAAATCGTTCTCGGCCCAGGCCAAGTACCAGCTGACCGACGCCTTCTCGTTCGGCGCCGTGGCCCGTTACGAGAGCAACCGTTGCGGCGGCCAGCCCGACACCGCCGCCGGCTACACCGCCGACAACCAGTGCGCGCAGCCAGTGCCGTCGTTCACCGTGTATGACGCGTTCGCCGCCTACCGCTTCTCGAAGAAGCTGGACCTGCGCGTGAACGTGCTCAACGTCGGCAACAAGGACTACTTCACGGCCGTGTACCGCTCGGGCGCCTTCCTGTACAAGGGTGACGCGCGCGCTGTGCGCGTGGCGCTGAACTACGAACTGTAAGAACGTCAGGCGCGCGCCGCTTCAAGTGTCCGCTTCAAGTGTCTTGGGCGGCGCGCAAGTTCGCTACAATGCCGGGTAACCCCCGGCATTTTTCATTTGATGATGACACCACCTCTCCCCGGCTCCCAGCCGCCTCTGGGCAAGATCCCCGCCGACATCGGCTGCGCCGCCGACTATGAAGTGCTGGCCCAGCGCTTCATGGCCGCGCCCAGCTACGACTATGTGGCCGGCGGCAGCGGGCGCGACCTGACCGTGGCCGCCAACCTGGCCGCGTTCGCGCGCTGGGACATCTATCCGCGCCTGCTGCGCGACGTCGGCGCCGGCCACACCGGCGTCGCCGTGGCCGGGCAGCAGTTCGCCCATCCGATCTTTCTGGCGCCGGTGGCCTTCCAGAACCTGGCGCACAGCGCCGGCGAACTGCAAAGCGCGCGCGCGGCGCACGCGGTCGACAGTTGCATGATCAGTAGCACGCTCTCGTCCTGCACCCTGGAAGACGTGGCGCGCGGCGCCGGTCCGCAGCGCTGGTTCCAGTTGTACTTCCAGCTGCGCCGGGAAGACACGCAAGACCTGTTGCAGCGCGCCGTGCAGGCCGGCTACACGGCCATCGTGGTCACGCTCGACGCCCCGATCCAGGTGCCCAGCAAGCGCGCCCTGCGCGCCGGCTTTCGCATGCCGGCCGACTGCGTGGCCGCCAACCTGCGCGGCTACGCCCCGGCCGCGACACCCTCCCTCGCGCCCGAACAGAGCCGCATCTTCCAGGGCATCATGCGCAGCGCCCCGAGCTGGGACGACCTGCGCTGGCTGCTCGCTCAAACCACGTTGCCGGTGCTGGTCAAGGGCGTGCTCCATCCCGACGACGCCATCGCCCTGCGCGCCATCGGCGTGGCCGGGCTGGTGGTGTCGAACCACGGCGGGCGCACCCTCGACGGCGCCCCCGCCAGCCTGGACGTGCTGCCCGCCATCCGCGCCGCTTGCGGGCCGGCTTTCCCGCTGCTGTTCGATGGCGGCATCCGCTCCGGGGCCGATGTGTTCAAGGCGCTGGCCCTGGGCGCCGACGCGGTGCTGGTCGGGCGCTTGCAGATCTACGCGCTCAGCGTGGCCGGCGCGCTCGGCGTGGCGCACATGCTCAAGCTGCTGCGCGAAGAACTCGAAGTGTGCATGGCGCTGGCCGGCTGCGCCACCGTCGGCGAGATCGACAGCGGCACGCTGCTGCGGCGCCAGGACGTGCCATGCTGACCGTCCTCGACGCCATCCTCAGCAAGGATGAGGTGCGCCAGTTCCGCACCTACCTCGACCAGGCCGACTGGCGCGACGGCGCGGCCACCGCCGGCACCCTGGCGCGCTCGGCCAAGAACAATGCCCAGATCGACGATGGCGCCGAAGTGGCCGTCAGCCTGGGCAACCATATCCTGCGCACGCTCGGCAATACGCCGCTGTTCATTGCCGCCGCGCTGCCGCGCAAGATCTATCCGCCAAAATTTAATCGCTACGGTGTCGGCGAAACCTATGGCACGCACGTTGATAGTGCTGTGATGCAGATTCCCGGCACCCACTTGAGCCTGCGCAGCGACCTGGCCGCCACCCTGTTTTTGGCCGAGCCGGACGAGTACGACGGCGGCGAGCTGGAAATCGACACCGCATTCGGCGTCCAGGCCGTCAAGCTGGGCGCGGGCGACATGGTGCTGTATCCGGCTTCGAGCCTGCACCGGGTGACGCCGGTCACGCGCGGCGCGCGGGTGGCCTCGTTTTTTTGGATAGAAAGCCTGGTCGGCGACGAGGCCGAGCGCACCTTGCTGTTCGACCTGGACCAGGCCATCCAGAACCTGACACCGGCGCTGGCGGCGGACGAGCGCAACCTGCTCAAGCTGACCGGGATTTACCACAACCTGCTGCGCCGCTGGGCGGCGACCTGATGTTTTACCCGCATTTTCAATCTGAACAAGGAAACAATATGACCTCGACCTTCGCCAAACTGGTACCGCTGGTGCTCGCCTTTGCCGTCAACGCCTCCTGGGCTCACGGCGACGTGAAATGCACCACCCGTCCGAAAGCGGAATGGAAGCCGCACACCGAGCTGCACGAAAAACTGACCAAGGAAGGCTGGGTCGTGCGCCGCATGGAAGCGACCGCGAGCTGCTACGAAGTGTATGCCAAGGACCCGCAGGGCAAGCGCATCGAAGCGTTTTTCGACCCGGTGACCTTCGCCCGCGTTGAAGAGAAGTAAGCTGGGCGGCCCCACGCAACGAATCTGGGATGCGCCGGTGCGCCTGCTGCACTGGTGCCTGGTCGCGAGCATCGTCGCGGCCTGGGTGAGCAGCGAGCGGATCGACGGGGCGCACGAGGTCATCGGCTACGCCTCGGCCGCCATCGTGGCGGCGCGCCTGCTGTGGGGCTTCGCGGGCAATCGCTACGCGCGCTTTTCCCATTTCGTGCGCGGCCCCGGCCCGACGGTGCAGTACCTGCGCGCGGTGGCGCAGGGCCGCGCGGTGCGCCACCTGGGCCACAATCCGCTCGGCGCGGCGATGGTGCTCGCCCTGCTCTCCTGCGTGGGCCTGCTGGCCGTCAGCGGCTGGGCGCTGGGCACCGACCTGCTGTGGGGCTATGCCTGGCCGGTGCGGCTGCACGTGGCCATCGCCTGGACCCTGGTGGGACTGGTGGTGCTGCACGTGTCGGGGGTGCTGTTGACCAGTTTGCAGCATCGGGAAAACCTGATCCTTGCCATGATTACCGGCAAAAAGAAGCCGCCTGTGAATGGCGACCAGGATTAATACCCGACGCAACTCCCGATACCATCAAGCCGCCCAAGGAAAAACGTGTTTCACCCTATCAAAAAAAGAGACAAGGTCGATACCGCGCTCTCGGACTACATGGTCAGTCGCATGAGGGAACTCCTTCAAGCGAAATAATGCGGGGCCAGTTGCCCACCCTCGCGTGCCCTGCTGCGCATCCGGCATGTCCAGACAAGAAAAGAATTTCGTCCATGCTGCGTGCTCAACAATTGATTGAACAACACGACCTTCTCAGCCTGACCCGCCACGTCGACGGATTGTTTGCGTGGATTGCCGACCCGTCCGACAACATGCAGGTGCCCGTGCTGCGCCGCGTCGCGCTGACCGACCTTCCTGTGGGGCTGTACCCGCCGCGATGCCTTGCTGGCCGACTGGCGGCATGTCTGCGCGGCGCGCGAGCTCGACGCCGTGTGGCCGGCCTTGTGGCGCGTGTTCCGGGCCACGCTGTCCGAGTCCGGCGACCAGGCGGCACCGATGCCGCAGCGCGTCACGCCGGCCGCGCGCCCCATCGCCACCGCCGCCCACCCGCGCGCGTTTCGCGGCACCAAATTCCAGCCGCCCAAACAGGCGGCGCCGGTGCTCGACCTGCCCGCGTGGCTGGCGGACGACCGCCTGTTCGACGGTTTTTTGGCGCGTCACGACCACGCGCGCCTGCCGATCCCCGGCGCTGACGGTGCGCCGCTCGCCTCTGCTGGCGTTGCGGACCGTGTTCCGACCGTGGCAAGCTTGCTCACGCACGGAACGAGCCCGTGGCCGGCCCTGCCCGACGCCTTTCGCCGCGCCTTCCTGTGGCGGCTGCGCACGCGTCCATCAAGCGAGCTGCTGGCATGGCTGCAGCTCTGGCGCGGACTCGGCGGCGCGGCGCAAGGGCCGGCATTGATCGTGCCCGCGACCCTGTGCGCACTGGCCCCGCACGCGCATGCCTGGGCAGCGCTGGCGCTCACGCTGGCGCCGCCGCGCCAGATCTTCTTCTTGACGGCGCTGCTGAAACAGCGCGCCTATCTGCTGGCGCCCGGCATTCTGGCCCAAGTCCAACTGGCCGACATCAATGCCCTCGGCGCCGAGGACGACCGTTTCGCCGCCTACCTCAACGCCGTGCTCGACAACCTGCAACGCAAGGTCAGCGTGGCATACACACTGCAGGGCTGCGCACTGGCAAATCAGTTGACGAACGCGTATGCGATAGAACGGCTGCCATTTACTCTGAGGGCAAGCAAGGATTGCACCGACTTTCCAGTGAACGATATCGGCCGCATGCAAGCAGCCCTCGGTCCCGACGGAGACCACTGGCCCTTGCGCGTATGGGAAAAATGCGCAAGGACGCCCGGCCTGGCGATGGTGTTGCGCGAGACCTGCTGGGAGCAACTCGACGCCGGCGTCGCCGGCCGATGGCTGTCGATTTTTACCAGTACAGTCTGGTACGACGACGATCACAACGAGCTGGAAGCGCAGAATGACAAGCGCTGGCGTGCCCATCTTGCGATTTTCCCCGCCTGGAACCGCGATCTGACCACCTTGTCCAAAACGTGGCAAGAAAAATACGTGAACATGGTTCGTGCTTACGCGTGCGGTTGGGAAGATGGCGACACCTTGCGCGAGAGCGCATCGTACCTGGCGCCGGTGCAGCGCAAGCTATGCGGTGCGCCATTCTCCCCCACCATCGATGTCGGCTACGTGCTCTCTTGCATGGCCGAAGCGCTGCCGGTCGAAGGCTGGCAGCAACTTGCAGACACAGAGGAGCGTACCTGGCTGAGCGTCGAGCGGGCATGCCGGCGCGATGACGATGGTACCTTGATCGGACGTGGCATGAGCAGCCTTGCAAGCGCCTGGCCTGCTTTTGCGATGCATGGCTTGCGCGCGGCGCCAGCGAGCCTGATGCGCGCGGCGCGGCTGCTCGCTTGCCTGGCCTTGGAACGCCGCCGCCAGTTCCTGTCCGAGACCGCGCATACAGTCTGGTTTTCCACGCGCTGGACCGAGCTGGCGCCGGACGACGCCTGCCGCATGCTGTACCGGCTGTGCCTCGACTGCGGCGTGCAAAGCCCGGTGCCACGGCGCCTGCGCGAGCACTTCGAAGGAAACGCGATCCTGAGCGAGGCGCAGATCGCGCGCCACTGCCGGGTGGGCATGTCGCGTTTACCGCAGGTGCTGCTGGCGGCGCTGGAGCAGGCGATCCTGCGCAGTATCGACCAGCCGTTCAAGCTGCATGACCGATCAGGCGCAGCCAGCCACGCGGTGCGCCTGGCGGCCGGGATCGACACCAACCGCAAGCGATTGCGCCGTTTCCTGCGCGAGCAGGGCGAGGGCCAAACCGGTGCCTACCTTGAGCACCCGCTTAACCGCGCCTGGTTCGCACGTCATCCGCGCATCGACGCGCTAGCGTGGCAAGGCGGCGCACTATGCGTTGAGGTCGACAGCCTGCCCGGTGTGCGGCTGACGCTGGCAAGCGATCCGTTCGACATCCTGATGCTGGGCACCCACGTGGGCAGCTGCCTCGGCCTGGGCGGCTTGTGCGACTATTCCGCCGTGGCCTGCCTGCTCGATGCGAACAAGCAGGTGGTGTACGCGCGCGACGCCGCTGGCCGGGTGCTGGCGCGCCAGTTGCTGGCGATCGATGAGCGCGACCGCCTGGTGTGCTTTTCGGTCTATCCGCTGAACGCGAACGCAGCGCTGCTGCGCGCGTTTCATGCCTTCGACCAGGCCAAGGCCGCGTCCCTGGGCATCGACATCTACCGCCATGATGACGACGCATACGATGTGGCCATTGTCCTGGCCGAACACTGGTGGGACGACGGCGTGTGGCAGGACCGGGAGAACTACGCCGCTGCGACCTGACGCCCCACCAGCGCTTGCCAGCCGGCCATCGCCGGCAGCGTTCACGGTAAACGCCGATTAACGGCGTGCGCTCTTGTCCCCTGGCGTGATCAGGAACACCAGCTTGCCGTTTTTCGGATCGCTTCCGGTCCATGCGGTGCCCAGCTTTTTGCCAGCCAGATCGAGGCAATATTCGGGCGTCACCCGCTCCGGCGTGGGGTCCATGGTGCTGCAAACCTGGTCCTTGTCGCCACGCCAGGAGCCTTCCGACACGCTGCTGCCGGCAGAGTTGCGACGCCGTCCGGAAGGGTTGAAGTAAATCGCGCTCGTGCCGTCGCGGTTCGTCACAAACATCGTGTTCCCGCTGACCAGGCTGGCGGCTCCATGACGGGTATTGTCGGTCGTGTGCGCCGCCGGAATGGCGCATGCCACGCACGCCAGTGCCATGCTCGCGCAGGCCAGAATTGTCTTCAACATCGTCGCTCTCATGCCTTTCCGAGCCAAGAAATGATTGTCAATGAGCGCCAGTATGCCACGCATGATGCAATGTTAATGGAAAAGCCAACTGCGCATCAGCGTTTGCAGCTCGCCACCGGCGTCGGCGTCACCACGAACGAAAAGTGCGAACCATACTCGCCATGGATCGGCTGGGTGCCCGAGGCGCCCGCATTCGGCCCGATGATGTCGGTATTGGCCTTGGCGATGCCGCCGTCGGCATACGCCGCGATATCGGCGCTCGCATTGCCGTAGGCGCGCACGATGTTCAGGCCCACCACGTCGCGCAGGTGGCGCACGTAATCGGTCTTGAATTTTTGCGTATCGGGCGGAATCGGACCGCCGCCGTACGGGTTGGAATGATAGTGCCAGCGCCCGACCTTCTGGATAGCGAGCCACTCCAGGCCATCCTTGGTGACCCAGTACGGGCGCGCGGTCAGGAAGATCACCTGATAACCCTTCTCGCGCCAGGCGTTGACCACTTGCGGCGCATAGTCATACGCGGTGGCGGTCTTGACGCCCACGTAATCGGCGCAGGCTTCGAAATCGTTGATGGTGAGGGTGCCGTCGATATCGAACACCACCGCGTCGCGCCCGGCGTCGACCGCGCTCAGGTAGCCCGTGGTGCCGCTCAAGTCGCCTTCAACAACAAAGTGCACCACATAGTCGCCCACCGGGTACACGCCCAGCGGCACGTTGATCTTGCCATCGCTGTCGGTCAGGTAATTGCCGACATACTGCCAGCCGCTCATGCCGGTCCCGTACAGGTACGCGTGGACGCGCTCGCCGCCGTTCCTGCCTTGACGATGCTGTCGTGCGCCATGTGCCAGGGCTTGTACAAACCGGTCAGGATGGTGTTGCCGAAGTTGGAAAACTTCTTTTTCGCCGGGCCGGAAAAGGCCGGCGGATTGGCGGCGTAGTCGGGACAGGCGGCCAAGGCAGGCAAGGCGGAACAGGCACAGACAATCGCAATACAACGCGCAACGGGTTTCAACATGGAGGTCTCCGCAGGATGATTGGAATAATCAGATGACGACGCAAACTTGTCGTTTGTGACCTGCCAACATTAGCCTGCCGTGAGCATGTCCAAAATGACATTGTCACTTTTTTACCGGCGATGTTCAAAAAACAAGGATGCGTGTTGTATCGCGTGGACGGATGCCCCTGCTTGCGGCGCCGGCGCCATGCGCCCGGTCAACGATGTTCCCGGATAAACGTTCGGCAACGATCTTGTTGAACAAAAAAACAACAACATTCA
This sequence comes from Massilia genomosp. 1, assembly GCF_011682185.1. Classification (NCBI taxonomy): domain Bacteria; kingdom Pseudomonadati; phylum Pseudomonadota; class Betaproteobacteria; order Burkholderiales; family Oxalobacteraceae; genus Massilia; species Massilia genomosp. 1. The sequence continues at coordinate 75,840 of NZ_WHJF01000014.1, read as the reverse complement.
CTATGCATATACGTTATTGATAATATGCCATGATTGACAGGTTTATACTGAGGCGAGCCAGCCGATACCCGGCAGCCATCTCGCGAAAGCACCCCCATGTCCAGCACCTCTTCCAAGCTCGCTGATTGCGTCCTCGCCGCTGCGGCGATCGCAACGGGCTCCGCCCATGCGCAATCGATCAGCACGTCCGCCTCCATTTCGCAGTTCTCCTACCAACTGGTCGACCTGGACCTGAGCGACAACATCTCCCCGAGCATTTTTTTACGGAACGGGACGATAGCAGCTCCAGCAGCTTCACCGACGCGCAAACCGGGAAAGTCACTTACCAGAGCATCGGCACCCTGGGTAGCACCTCGGCGAGCCACGCTGGCGGCACCGCGAGCACCAGTACGGATGCCAGCAACTGGCGTTCGACAACGTTAGCCAACGCCACGGCGCCGACCAGGGGCACCATGCAGGCCAGCACCAGCCACCTCGAAAGATTCAGGCTGAGCCCGAACACGGGGATGATCATTTCCGCGCTCGGCACCGTCAGCAACGACGTATCGAATCCGGCCATCGACTCGCGGGGATGGGCGTATTTCAGCCTGAAGGGCAGGCTGGGTGACCAGGAAGGCCAGACTCCCGGTGAAGAAATGACGTTCTACCAGTCCTATTACGCGCGCTTGACCGGCACGAAAACGTACACTATTTCCGCATATCTGGAGTCAGGTCGCACCGATGGCTATGGCCATCTCGAGTTTGAGACCAACAACGTAGCAGGGGTCATTTCGGCAGTGCCTGAGCCGGAAACCTACGCCATGCTGCTGGCCGGCCTGGCGATGGTGGGCTGGTGCGCCGGCCGCCGCAAAGCCGCCAGGTAACGGCCGGCGAGGCGCTCCCACCGTGGCGCCCCGCCCAAGGGGCGCCACGCTCAAAATGGCGCGGGAAGGGTCGCATCGGCCCGGCAGCGCGCCAGCGGCGCCGGCCTGACCAAGAGGCGGTAGTGCTCCCCATACTCGCCGTGAAGCGGCCGGGTGCCGGCCACGCCGGCATGCGGCCCGATGATATAGGTATCGGCCTTGGCCATCCCGGCGTCCGCGTAGGCCCCGATATCGGTGAGGGCATTGCCGTACACGCGCACGAGATTGAGGCCGACCGCATCGCGCAAATGGCGTACGTAATCGCCTTTGAATTTCCGGGTATCGGGCGGCACCGGGCCGCCGCTGTAAGGATTGCTGTGGTAATGCCAGGGGGCGATGCCCTGGATGCCGAGCCATGCGCGTCCATCCCTGGTCACCCAGTACGGCCGCGCACTGAGGAAGATCAACTGGTAGCCCTTCTCGCGCCAGGCCTTGACCATCTCCGGCGCGTACCGGTACGGCGTGGCGGTCCTCACGCCCGCATAATCGGCATAGGCTTCGACGTCGCTGGTGGTGAGGGTGCCGTCGATATCGAAAACAATCGTGTCGCGCCCGGGCTCGACCACGCTGAGGTAGCCGCTGGTGCTGCTCAAGTCCCCTTCCACCACGAAGCGCACGACATACTCGCCCACCGCCTGCGTGCCCAGCGGCACGTCGATCTTGCCGTCGCTGTCGGTCAGGTAATTGCCCACGTACTGCCAGCCGGCCATGCCGGTTCCATACAGATACACGTGAACGCGCTCGGCTTCCAGGTCCTTGTGCAGCACCGGATCGTAATCGAACTTGGCGCGGATGGCCGCCGCCGTTCCGGCCTTGACGATGGCGTCGTGCGCCATGTGCCAGGGCTGGTACCTGGCGGCCAGCACATGGTTGATGACGCTGGCAAAGGGCTTTTTGACCGGCCCGGCCAACGTCGGCGGATGGGCGGCGGTGGTGTAGTCGGGACAGGCGGCAACCGCAGGCAAGGCGGTAACAGTGCAGGCAATCGCCAGGCAGCGCGCAACAAAGGTCGGCATGCGGGTTTCCTCTGGGTGAACAGCGTCATGGGATGGCGAGAATGCCACAGCGGCAGATTGTAACCCGTCAACTTTTTCCGGGCGCTTGCCGGCACGAAGGCGCGTCTTGCCGCAGCGGGAAAAAGCCCGGGCGGAGCGCGCCGGAGCAAGCCCGCGCTTGAGCGGACACAAGCGCCGGCAAGCGCTGTACTTGTACGCTGGCCGAACAGGCGCAGCGCCCGTCGCCACCACCGGCGTGCCCGGCGGACCGAGCATGCCGGCGCGGCGCCTGGATCTTCCTCGCCAGAACGATTCCGGCCGCCTTGCCGCAACGGCGCGGTTTTCAGCGGGGGAGCTGGCAACGCGCTCGCGGCGTAACCCTTCAGGGGATCATGATGGCTATCAGAAACGATCTTAACGGTCTGCGGATGCAAATGCCCGGCGCGCCGGAAGTCTACCTCATCGACCAGGGCCGCAAGCGGCACATTCCCGATCCAGCCACCTACAACAACCTGTTCCGCAGCTGGAACGGCATCGTGCAAGACCCGCATCTGAACAATATCGATACCGGCGTCGCCATCAGCCACGGCGCGGTGCTGGCCCAGGCGCAGGGGGATGCAGCGGTGTACCTGATCGACAATGGCGTCAAGCGCCACATCGCCTCGCCGGCGACCATGGACCGCTATCACTTCGATTGGGACAAGATCCAGCACGTGGCGCCGATCCTGGTGCGCTCGATCCAGAACGGGCCGACGATTGCATGGCCGTAGGACGGTGCCGCAGACGCCAGAACCGGATTATCTGGCACGGATGGGAATGGCGGCGCGCGATGCCGCCCTCTCAATTTCGTGCAGGAGCATTGATCGCATCGTCGTATTGCTTCAAGCCGCCTGTAACGGCGGCATTTTCCGCATATTTTTTACGCAGCTTCGCCAGTTGCTTGTCGGTGCCGCGACACAGGCTGTTTGCTTTTCTGATGATGTCTTCCAAGCGCTTTCGATCGTCCACATTCGCGACCTCGCCCCGGAAGTAATCACATGCATCGCGCCGCTCCATAAATGTCACAACGTCTTTGGGAAAACGCGCCGTCGCTTGCGCGTGGCAAGCCGTCGAGGCGGCAAGCAGGAACATAAAGAGTGCATTTTTCATCGTCGCCATCCTGTATCGGACCAGTGAGTATCAACGCGTTTTGGCCCCGGGTATGTCATCACGCCCTCGTTTGCGCCAAGCGCGCATCGAGGCTGCGAAAACATTCCCGAGCCAAACGGCTGGCCCCGTTCCGCATTAAACAGGAAACCAGGCGGCTGAATTTTGCCGTTTCGCAATGTATTACTGAGGAACTCAGCACTTGCAGACAATATTTTATGGGAAACTTTTTCCATCATCAACGCAGCATGCGGCAGCCGCTGCAGGATGGGGCGTCGGCGGGCCAGCCGACGCCATACTTATCCCAAATCTTCCGGTCAATTACGCAAACTTCGAAAAATCCGGCTTGCGCTTTTCAAAGAACGCGGTGAATGCTTCCTTCGCTTCGGGCGCTTGCAACATCGCGCCGAACAAGGCGTTTTCGGCCTCCATGGTCTCGGTGATGGCCGCATTGCGCGAGCGCTTCATCAGCGACTTGCTTGCGCGGATCGAGGCGGCCGGCAGCGCCACCAGCTTGGCCGCCTGGCGCGCCGCGTACGGACGCAGTTCCGCCAACGGCAGCACCTTCGACACCAGGCCCATGTCGTAGGCTTCCTGCGCCAGGAACGCTTCGCCGAGCAGCAGCTTTTCGGCCGCGCGCGGGAAACCGGCCAGTTGCGGCAGCAGCAGGCTCGATGCGAATTCGGGGCACAGTCCGAGCTGCGAGAACGGCATCGAAAACTTGGCGTTGTCGGCCGCGTAGACCAGGTCGCAGTGCATCAGCAAGGTAGTGCCGATGCCCACCGCCGCACCCGACACCGCCGCCACCACCGGCTTGCTGCTGCCGGAGAGCGCGCGCATGAACTGGAACACCGGGCGCATCTCGGCCGGCACGCCTTCGACCGGGGCCGAATTTTTCATGAAGTCGTCCAGGTCGTTCCCGGCCGTGAAAATTTCCGGCTTGCCGGCGATGAGGATCGCGCGCACCGCGTCATCGCTTTCGGCGTCGACCAGCGCGTCGGCCATGGCCTGGTACATCACGCCGGTGATCGCGTTCTTGCGCTCGACGCGGTTAAATTCGATCGTCAGGATGCCGTCGGCCTTGCTCGTCAAAATATCCATGTGTTCTCCAAAAAGTGAAAAGGGCGCCGGGGATAATCCACAGCGCCCTTGATGACTATAGTTCAGCCAACGCTTATACGCGTTCGAAAATGCCCGCCGCGCCCATGCCGGTACCGACGCACATCGTGACCATGCCGTACTTGAGGTTATTCCGGCGCAGCGCGTGGATCACGGTCGCGGCGCGGATCGCACCGGTCGCGCCCAGCGGGTGGCCCAGCGCAATGGCGCCGCCCATCGGGTTGACCTTGGCCGGGTCCAGGCCCAGGTCGCCGATGACTGCCAGCGCCTGCGCGGCGAACGCTTCGTTCAGTTCGATCCAGTCCAGCTGGTCCTGGGTGATGCCGGCGGCGGCCAGCGCTGCCGGAATGGCCACCTTCGGGCCGATGCCCATGATTTCAGGCGGCACGCCGCGTACCGCGAACGAGGAGAACTTGGCCAGTGGGGTCAGGTTATGCTCGCGCAGGATTTTTTCGCTGACGATCAGCAGCGCACCGGCGCCATCCGACATCTGCGAGCTGTTGGCGGCGGTGACGGTGCCCTTGGCCGCGAACACCGGCTTGAGCTTGCCGAGCGACTCGATGGTCGAATCGGCGCGCGCGCCTTCATCGGTATCGACCGTGCGGGTCGTGATGTCGACCTGGCCGGTGGCCAGGTTCGGCGTGCGGGTGATGATCTCGACCGGGGTGGTCTCGTCCTTGAAGAAGCCGGCCTGCTGCGCGGCGATGGCGCGGCGGTGCGACTCGACCGAGAACGCGTCCTGCTGCTCGCGCGTCACTTTCCACTGCTTGGCCACGTTTTCCGCAGTCAGGCCCATGCCGTAGGCCATGCCGACGTTTTCGTCGGTGAACATATTCATGTTCATCGATGGGTGGTGGCCCATCATCGGCACCATCGACATCGATTCGACGCCGCCGGCGATCATCACATCGGCTTCGCCGACGCGGATGCGGTCGGCCGCCATGGCGATGGCGGTAATGCCCGAGGCGCAGTAACGGTTGACGGTCACGCCGCCGACGGTTTTCGGCAGGCCGGCCAGCAGCACCGACATGCGGGCGATGTTAAAGCCTTGTTCGGCTTCCGGGAACGAGCAGCCGATGATGGCGTCGTTGATCAGCGCCGGATCGAGGCCGGGCGCCTGCGCCATCGCGGACTGGATCGCGCGCACCAGCAGGTCGTCCGGGCGCATGGACTTGAACATGCCGCGCGGCGCCTTGCCGATCGGGGTGCGGGTTGCGGAGACGATGTAGGCGTCTTGAAGTTGTTTGCTCATAGTGTTCTCTCAAAAATTCTGTGGTTCGAAATGGGGATGAACTGATTACCGTTTTTCGGACAAATACCAGTCGACCTGCACCTGCGCCGCCAGCGTGCCGTGTTCGTCGAAGATATCGACTTGCACCGGAAACGCCACCTTGCCGTCCGCTTTCAGCGTGGCCTTGAGCGCCGCCACATCGCCCGGAACGCGGCCGCTGGCGCGCGTCGCGCCCTTGGCCACTTTCTGGTACTGGATGCGCGACTCCTTGGCCACCGGCCGCAGACCGAGAATCAGGTCGGCGAACGCGCCCGCCATGGCCGCGCCGGAGGCCGTTTCGGCCAGCGTGAAGAGCGCCCCGGCGTGCTGCGTGCCGAGGTGGTTGTTCAGTTTCGGGTCGGCCGGCATCGACACCTCGGAGGTGCCGTTGCCGATCGCGTCGATCCGGATTCCCAGCAGCTGCACAAACGGCAGCGTGTCCATCATTTGCTGCTTGATACGGTCATACACCATGCTTGGCCTCACTCGCAGTAGAAATTTGAACGCTAAGCTCAGGATCGACATTGCGGGTCGATCAGTTGCGTACCGGTTTACCGGTTTGCATCATGCCCATGATCCGTTCCTGGGATTTCGGATGGTTCAGCAGTTCGAGGAAGGCCTTGCGCTCCATGTCGAGGAACCACTGCTCGCTCAACTGGCTGCCCTGGTCGATGTCGCCGCCGGACACGATCTCGGCGATCATGTCGCCCAGCTTGTAGTCGTGCGCGGAGATGAAACCGCCGTCGCGCATGTTGACCAGTTGCGCACGGATGGTCGCCCAGCCATAGCGGCCGGTCGCGGTGATCGTCTTCTTCATCGGAGGACGATAGCCGGCGTCGAACATCGCGCGCGCTTCGACTTTTGCCACGTGCAGCAGTTCGTACGGGTTGAAGACAATGACGTCGTCTTCTTTCAGGTAACCCATCGCTTTCGCTTCCAGCGCCGATTTCGACACGTTGGCCGTTGCCGCGTTGGTAAAGCCGGTTTTCAGGAAGTGCAGGATGTCGGAACCCTTCGCTTCATTCGACGCGCGCGCTGCCGCTTCTTTCAGGCCGCCGCCGGCTGGAATCAGGCCCACGCCGACTTCAACGAGGCCGATGTACGATTCGATCGAAGCGACGCGCTTGGACGCGTGCAGCGCCATTTCGCAGCCGCCGCCCAGTGCCAGGCCCGCCACCGCGGCGACCACCGGAATGCTCGAATATTTCATCGCCATGAAGGTATCTTGCAGCAGCGCGATACCCGGCTCCATGGCCTTGGCGCCGCCTTGCATGAACAGCGGCAGTGCGGCTTGCAGGTCGGCGCCGGCCGAGAAGGCGCCGCCTTCGGCTGCGTCGGTATTCCAGATGACCAGGCCCTTGAAGTTCTTTTCAGCCTCAAGCTGCGCCATTTTCAGGCCGTTGATCACGCCTTCGCCGATGACGTGCATCTTGGTCTTGAGCGAGATGATCAGCACGTCGTCGTTCTGGTGCCAGATGCGCACCGAGTCGTCTTCGTGGAAGGTCACGCCGGCGGTCTTGCCGTCGGCGGCGCCAGCGCCCAGCACCGGTGCGCGGAACGGCTGGCGCTCGTACACGACCAGGGTGGAACGCGGCACGTAGGCGTTTTTCGACGCGGAGTACGAACCTTCAGCGGTATGCACGCCTTTCTCGGCGACCTGGCCTTCGAACACCCATGCCGGCAGGGGAGCGGCGCACAGTGCCTTGCCGGCGTCGATGTCTTCCTTGACCCAGTTGGCGATCTGGGTCCAGCCCGATGCCTGCCAGGTTTCGAAAGGACCGACGTTCCAGCCGAAGCCCCAGCGCATCGCGAAGTCGACGTCGCGCGCGTTGTCGGCGATCGAGCCGAGATGGACGGCGATGTAGTGGAAGGCGTCGCGGAAGATCGCCCACAGGAACTGGCCTTGCGGGTTGGTCGATTCGCGCAGCGCTTTCATCTTCTTGACCGGATCCTTTTCTTTCAGGATGCGGGCGACGATGTCGGCAGCCTTGCCGCCGCCGGCGACGTAGTCACCGCTGGCAAAATCGAGGCGTTGAATGTCCTTGCCGACCTTTTTGTAGAAACCGGCGCCGGCTTTCTGGCCGAGCGCACCGGCGGCGACCAGCTTGGCCAGCACCTCCGGGGTTTTGTAGACGGCGAAGAAGGGATCGTCGGCCAGGTTGTCCTGCATGGTCTTGATCACATGGCCCATCGTGTCCAGCCCGACCACGTCGGCGGTACGGAAGGTGCCCGACTTGGCGCGACCGAGCTTGGCGCCGGTCAGGTCGTCGACCACGTCCACGGTCAGGCCGAATTTTTCGGCTTCGTGGATGATCGCCAGCATGCCGAAGATACCGACGCGGTTGGCGATGAAGTTAGGGGTGTCCTTGGCGCGCACGACGCCCTTGCCCAGGGTGGTGGTCAGGAAGCCTTCGAGCTGGTCGACGATTTCTGGCTTGGTGGACTCGGTCGGAATGATTTCGACCAGGTGCATGTAGCGCGGCGGGTTGAAGAAGTGAACGCCGCAGAAGCGTGCTTTGAGTTCGGCGTCGAAACCGTCGGACAGGGTGGTGATCGACAGGCCCGAGGTGTTCGACGCGAAGATCGCGTTCGGCGCGATGTGCGGAGCGACCTTTTTATACAGGTCGTGTTTCCAGTCCATGCGCTCGGCGATGGCTTCGATAATCAGGTCGCAGCCGGCCAGCAGCTCGAGGTTGTCTTCGTAGTTGGCGATTTCGATCAGCGCGGCGTCATCCTTGTTGCCGAGCGGCGCAGGGCTGAGTTTTTTCAGGTTGTCGATGGCGCGCTGGACGATGCCGTTCTTGTTGCCGTCTTTTGCAGGCAGGTCGAACAGGACGACCGGTACTTTGGCGTTGACGCAGTGGGCGGCAATTTGCGCACCCATCACGCCGGCGCCGAGCACGGCGACTTTTTTAACGATGAAATTGGTCATGGCTTTCCTTTGTTTTTCAATTTACTGACTGCGCATCCCCGCTGCCACCAGCGTCGTCCCCGCGAAGGCGGGGACCCAAGTTCGTCGATACGCTGCGAACTTGGGCCCCCGCCTGCGCGGGGGCGACGAGAGTGCGGGGAGCACGTGGCGTATTAGAACAAGTCGGCGTCGAGCGCCATCAGGTTGGCCGAGCCGGAACGGGCCTGGCGGATCAGCATGGCCGTTTCAGGCTGCAGGCGCGCAAAGTAGAAGCGCGCCGTGGCCAGCTTGGCTTTGTAGAAGTTGTCGCCCGAGTCTTCCTTGGCCAGCGCGATCTTCGCCATCTGCGCGAAGAAGTAGCTGTAGATCAGGTGACCGACAACGCGCAGGTAAGGAACCGCCGCCGCGCCCACTTCATCGGGATTCTGGAACGCCTTCATGCCGATTTCCATGGTCAGCTTGGTGACCTTGTCGCCCAGGTCGCCCAGCGGCGTGATGAACTCCGACAGCGCTTCATCGGTGCCGTTTTCTTCAACGAAGTTCTTGATCTTCTCGCCGAACTTGCGCAGCTTGGCGCCGTTGTCCATCAGGACCTTGCGGCCCAGCAGGTCGAGCGACTGGATCGTGTTGGTGCCTTCGTAAATCAGGTTGATGCGCGCGTCGCGCACGTACTGCTCCATGCCCCACTCGGAAATGTAACCGTGGCCGCCGTAGACCTGCATCGCTTCCGACGTGGCGATCCAGCCGTTGTCGGTAATGAAGGCCTTGATGACTGGCGTGAGCAGCGCAACTTCGTCGGCGGCATCCTTGCGCACTTGTTCGTCGGGGTGATGCAGTTCGCGGTCGATCTGCAGCGCGGCGTAGGACGTGAATGCGCGCGCGCCTTCGGCGTAGGCCTTGGCGGTGAGCAGCATGCGGCGCACGTCGGCATGCACGATAATCGGATCGGCTTGTTTGTCAGGCGCCTTGACGCCCGACAGGCTGCGCATCTGGATGCGGTCTTTGGCATACACCAGCGCGTTCTGGTACGCCACTTCGGTCAGGCCGAGCGACTGCATGCCCACGCCCAGGCGGGCCGCGTTCATGAACACGAACATGGCGTTGAGGCCCTTGTTCGGCTGGCCGATGATCCAGCCTTTGGCCCCGTCCAGGTTCATCTGGCAAGTCGAGTTACCGTGGATGCCCATTTTTTCTTCGATCGCGCCGCAGAAAATCGGATTGCGCTCGCCCAGGGTGCCGTCCGCGTTCGGCAGGAACTTCGGCACCAGGAACAGCGAGATGCCTTTCGAGCCTTCCGGTGCGTCCGGCACGCGCGCCAGCACCAGGTGCAGGATGTTTTCGGCGACGTCATGTTCGCCGGCCGAGATGAAAATCTTGGAACCGGTGATCAGCCACGAACCGTCGTCCTGCGGCAGCGCTTTCGAGCGCAGCATGCCCAGGTCGGTGCCGCAGTGCGCTTCGGTCAGGCACATGGTGCCGGTCCATTCGCCCGAGACCAGTTTCGGCAGGTAGGTTTTTTTCTGTTCTTCGGTGCCGTGCTCCAGCAGGCACTCGTAGGCGCCGTGCGACAGGCCAGGGTACATCGACCAGGCCTGGTTGGAGGAATTGAGCATTTCGTAGAACGAGTTGTTCAGCACGACCGGCAAGCCCTGGCCGCCGTATTCCGGGTCGCACGCGAGCGCTGCCCAGCCGCCGTCGACGTACTGCTTGTAGGCTTCCTTGAAGCCTTTTGGCGTGGTCACCGACTTGGTCGCCGCATCATAGTGGCAGCCTTCGCGATCGCCCGAGTGGTTCAGCGGGAACAGCACGTCCTGCGTGAACTTGGCACCCTCTTCCAGCACCTGGTTGATGATGTCGGCGTCGACATCTTCGAATTTCGGCAACTGCTTCAATTCGTCGGATACATTGAGGAACTCGTGCAGCACGAACTGCATATCCCGAATTGGCGCGACGTATTGACCCATGATTTTCTCCTGACGAACGTATGGTTGATGACCAGGCCAGCGACTGCTGGACCCGGCAAGGTGATGACTCGGTACTTGATTCGGTTACTGCGATTTGATTCGCTTATTGCGCTTGATTCTTGGACGGATTCTGGTAATTCATGATCAGGCGCTCGAAGCCGCTGCGCGCGCGATCGACGCTGCCCGGACGACGCAGGAATCGCGCATCGTGGTGCAGCGCCAGGATCAGGCCGTACATCTCGTAGACCATCTGCTTGGCGTCGGTATCGGGCTTGAGGTCGCCGCATTCGATGGTCTGCTCCACGCATCTTAGCAGTGCTCCCTGCCACGCACGCACCATCGACACCAGTTCTTCGCGAATCGGGCCCGGGCGGTCGTCGTATTCGACGGCGCCGCTGATATAGATGCAGCCGGAGGCGATCTCGACGCTGACGCGCTTGATCCAGCGGGCATTCATGGCCTTGAGGCGCGAAATGCCGCGCGCCTCCTTGACGCTCGGAAAAAACACTTCCTGCTCGAACCGGTGGTGGTAGAGCTTGAGCACTTCCATCTGCAAGTCTTCACGCGAACCGAAGTGCGCGAACACGCCAGACTTGCTCATGTTCATTTTGTCCGCGAGCAAACCGATCGTCAGCCCTTCAAGACCATCGCGGCTGGCGAGGTCGAGCGCGACGTCCAGGATGGCGGCCCGCGTGAGCTCGCCCTTGCGCATGAATTTGACTGAAGTGTTAATAGATGGTCCCGTTGGTAGTTAAAAATGCGACCCGTTGAATATAAATCCGAACGCTCGTACTATTATCCACTACAAAGCAAATGTCAAACGGGAACTTAGAGGTGGGGGTCTATTGCTGCGGCGCAGCAATAGATGCGATTTTGAACGATTATTGCCGCTACTGCGCTTATGTTGGGCGCATACCGTCATTGTCGCTGCCTCAAGTCATTGCCGCAGTCTCCCCGTCATGCCCGCAAGCCCTGGCTCGTCGTTCCCGCGCAGGCGGGAATCCAAGTTCATGCCGTCGTTACAGGCGGCTTGGCGAAATTGGATTCCCGCCTGCGCGGGAATGACGGGGGGGGGAGGCTGCGGGAATGACGGGGGAGGTTGCGGGAATGACGGGGGCTGCGGCTGCCGTTCAGCGCGGCCGCAGCTGTTCAGCAGCGGCGCTGCGTTAGCGGTACGGCAATGTGCCGCCGACCTGTCGCGTTTGTCAGGTCAAAAAACCAAGCCGAACGCCCTACTCCCCCGCCTTGCTGATCGCCCGCCGGTCGCGCTTGGTCGGCCGGCCCTTGATGGTGGTCCCCGGCTCACGGTACAGCTTGCGCGCCTCGGCTTCGTTCTCGCGCTTGCTCACGCTTTCCTCGGTTTCTTCATACAAGGTGCGCGCCACCGGCGCCCCACCCCGCACGTCCGAAATGCGCAGTACCCGCACTTCCCATGTGTCGGCGCCGTTGTCGATGAGGAGCTGGTCCTCCAGCTTGACCGTGCGCGCCGGCTTGATGCGCTCGCCATCGAGGCGCACCTTGCCCGTATCGACCGCGTCCGTCGCCAGCGAACGCGTCTTGAAAAAGCGCGCCGCCCATAACCATTTGTCTATTCGTACATTGTCCATCAGGCATATCCTATAGCGAAAATCCGCATCGCCATTTTATAGAAGAAATACGCCACCTCGTAGCCGCTGCGCCGTACCCATCCCACGTGCTCAAAATCTTCCTGGCAAATCATGACGCCCTCCGCAATCCCGCGCCGGATGTGCTCGCGCATGGTGCGGGCGAATGCGTGGTCTTTGACCACCACATTGGCTTCCTGGTTCAAGAACAGGGACAAGCCATCGCAATTGCTCGACCCGACCGTCGACCAGTCGTCGTCGACCACCGCCACCTTGGCGTGCAGCTGGGTCTTGCGGTATTCGTAGACTTCGACCCCGCTGTCGAGCAGCTTCGGATAGAACGAGCGCGCCACCATGTCCTGCAGCTTGATTTCGCCCACGCCGATCAGCAGCTTGACCTCGACGCCGCGCTCGGCCGCGATGGCCAGCGCCTTGCGAAATTTGTGTCCGGGGGCAAAGTAGGGATTGACCAGCAGAACGCTTTTCTTGGCGTGGCCGATGGCGTGCAGGTAAGCGCGCTGGATGGTGTGGCGGTTGCGCAGGCTGTCGCGCACCACGAAGGCGGCCTGCATCGGCTTGTCGCCTTCCTGCGCCTGGTCCTTGCGCATTTCGCGGAACAGGCCGATCCGCTTCATCAGCCCCAGATGGCCCACGCGCGCCCATTGGGCCTGCATTTCGTGGTGGATGGCCGCCACCAGCGGGCCGCGCACCTGCACCGCAAAGTCCCAGCGCGGCGCCGGCAGGCGCTTGCCGGGATCGTAATCGCAGTACCAGTCGTCGTTGACGTTAATGCCGCCGACAAAGCCCACCGCGCGGTCGACCACGACAATCTTGCGGTGGGTGCGGGTCACGCCGCGCTTGAACCAGGCATTGAAGGCGCGAAAACGCACGTTGGCGGCCGCAAAGGCCATGCCCAGGCGGGTCGATTGCGCATGCCCGGTGCCCCACCAGTCGGTGACCACGCGCACCTTCACGCCGCGCTCGCCAGCGCGACACAGGGCCTCGACCACCGAACGGCCGGTGGCGTCGTCGGCGAAGATGTAGGTTTCGAAGTAAATGTCGTACTGCGCCGCATCGATTGCCGCAATCAAGGCCGGGAAGAACTCCAGTCCGGTTTCAAGCAGGGTGATGTCGTTGTGGGCGGTGTAATGGACCGAGCGCATAGTGCTTCAGGTTGGTTGCAAAGCCTCAGGCGAGCTTGAGGTTGGCCACGATCGGGGCGTGATCGGATAATTTCGCCCATAAGGTACCATGCAAGACCTCGGCCGCGTCCACCTTGAAGCCGCGCACATAGATGCGGTCGAGGCGGAAAAACGGCAGCGCGGCGGGAAAGGTGCGCGCCGGCGTGACCGGTTTTTCGCGCCCAGAAAAGCTGCGCACCAGGTCGCCAAGGCGGGAACGCGCACCCAGTTCGTCGAACACTTCGACCACGCCCAGCTCACTGCGCAGCTTGTCGCTGAGGTTGTTGCGCCAGTCGTTGAAGTCGCCCGCGATGATGACCGGCTCGCCATTCGGCGCCGATGCCTTCACGCAATCGATCAGCGCCTGCGTCTGCCGTCCGCGCCCCGATTCGAACAGGCCCAGGTGGACCACGTAGCAATGCACCTGGCATTCGGGCGTATCGAGGATGCAGTGCAGGATGCCGCGCTGTTCGTAGGCATGGTCCGACACGTCATGGTTGTGCGTGCCGCCGATGGGATACGCCGACAGCAAGGCGTTGCCGTGGTGACCGTGATCGTAGACGGCGTTCATGCCGTAGGCCGAATGATGCGAGTCGCCCGCGAAATATTCGTGCTGGGCACGCTCGGGCCAATGGCGGTGTCCCCGGCTCTCGTCGCCGAACTTGGCCGAATTGCGGTCGTGCTTGCCCTGGACTTCCTGCAGGAACACGACATCCGCATCGAATTGGGCAATGGCCTTTTTCAGGGCCAGCACGCGTGGTGTGCTCCGGATGGAGGACACGCCTTTGTGGATATTATAGGTAGCGACACGAATCTTCATGGGAACATTCTAACCCCTTCGGTGAATGTTTTTCAGAAGAAACTCTATCGTGCGCACGCGCTGCGCGCTCACAGCGGATGGACGGCGCAGAATTCGCCCAGATAATCGAGCAAGGCGCGCACCCGCACTGGAGGCGATGGCGACGAACAGGGGCAGGTCGTCGAGCAGCATGATGTCGTTTTTGGAATGAGAGATTGATGTTGTCGCTCTGGTGTAGCAATTCGCAATTGATTAGGCTGATCAACTTCTGGAACTTCGAGGCGAACTACATGTCCAACCAATTCAAGAATAGATGTTAATCTTCGCGCAATATTTCACATGGAAAGGCAGCGATGAACCATTTCAAAACATGCATGCTGGTCCTGTTGGCGTTTGCCGCGCAAGCATCGGCACAGGACGTTCTATTGGCAGGAAAGGCGCAGCGCGTGGTCTTGCTGGCCTATGGTACGGAGGAATGCCCCGATCCCTGCGTCGCGCGCGCGCCCCAATCGGATGGAAGGCAATGGGTTTGCATCAACAACGGCGGTGGCTGCGAGCGCATGGACGTCGAGGTGAAACAGGTTTTACTGGGCGAGGCCGGCGCCACACGCAGGGTGTTCAAGAAAGGCATTGGGGAATGGGGGCCAAGTTTCACCGACTGGCGTGGTGAAGTCGTTGTCAACCAGGAAGGCGACCGGATTTCATGGTCGCCCGCGCACCTGCGGGGCGGCAAGACCTACATCGAGTCGAAGAAACTGCGCAGCATCCGCAACGTGAAGACAAGCGATCTGGGGCCGGACGCCGATGACCTGGTCGCGCTCGACGCGGTGCTCGACCGGGTAAGCCAGGCGGACGCCCGACAACAGCGCCGCAGCATCGGCAAGGAATAGCGCCAGCGCGGATAGCGCCAGCGGGTCTATTTGCGCAGCACCCTGGCCAGCACGCTTTGCTCCAGCGCGGCGAACGCGGCCGTGCCGCGCCGGCCCGAACGCGGCAAGTCCACGTGCAGGTCCAGGCTGATGCGCCCGTCCTCGACCAGCAGCACGCGGTCGGCCAGGACCAGCGCTTCCTGCACATCGTGCTTAACGAGCACGGCGGTGAAACCGCGCGCCAGCCACAGCGATTCGATCAGTTGCTGCATCTCGATGCGGGTCAGGGCGTCGAGCGCGCCCAGCGGTTCATCGAGCAGCAACAATTGCGGCTCGTGTACCAATGCGCGCGCCAGGGCCACGCGCTGACGCTGGCCGCCGGACAATTCGGTCGGCCAGTCGCCAGAGCGCGGCGCCAGGCCGACCGTGTCCAGCGCGGCGGCGGCGCGTTCGCGCGAACCCGGCAAACCCAGCGCCACGTTCTCCAGCACGCTCTTCCACGGCAACAGGCGCGCTTCCTGGAAC
Organism: Massilia genomosp. 1; assembly: GCF_011682185.1. Lineage (NCBI taxonomy): Bacteria > Pseudomonadati > Pseudomonadota > Betaproteobacteria > Burkholderiales > Oxalobacteraceae > Massilia > Massilia genomosp. 1. The sequence goes on along the minus strand of NZ_WHJF01000014.1, from coordinate 60,555 downwards.
ATGATGCGCACGTCCGGATCGCGGCGCCCATCGCCGATGCGGATCTGGCCGGCGTCCAGGGTTTCGAGTTGGGCAATGGTGCGCAGCAAGGTGCTTTTGCCGCAACCGCTGCGTCCGATCACGGCGACGAACTCGCCGGGCGCCAGATCCAGGTCGATTCCGCCCAGCACTGCGCGTCCGGCATAGCTTTTCGTCACGCCGCGCAAGGACACGCCCACGCCATGCTGGCCCAGCGCGGCGGCGGCGCCGACCGTGCTTTCCTCGATCCGATTGATTTGCATGCTCTATCCCGATACTTATTCCGATGGTGATCAGCGGTACGCCGGATTCCAGCGCAAGAAGTGCTTTTCCAAACCGCGCGACAACAGATCGGCGGCCTTGCCCAGCAGGGCGTACAGCAAAATGCCCACCAACACGACGTCGGTTTGCAGGAATTCGCGCGCATTCATGGTCATGTAGCCGATACCGGCTTGGGCCGAAATGGTTTCCGCCACGATCAAGAGCACCCACACCAGCCCCAGCGAAAAGCGCACGCCCACCAGGATCGACGGCAGCGCCGCCGGCAAGATCACATCGCGGTACAGCGGCCAGCCCGACAAACCATCGCTGCGCGCCATCTCGATCAGCCCCTGGTCGGCCGAGCGGATGCCATGAAAGGTATTGAGGTACACCGGAAAAAACACCCCGATCGCCAGCAGGAACAGCTTGGCCGTCTCGTCGATGCCGAACCACAGGATGACAAGGGGAATCAGGGCCAGCGCCGGAATGTTGCGGATCATTTGCAAGGTGGTGTCGAGCAAGGTTTCAGCCCGCTTGACGCTGCCATTGAGCAACCCCAGCAATAAGCCTAGTCCGGCGCCGATGGCAAAACCGCTCACCGCACGCCACAGACTGGTGCGCAAGTGCTGCCACAGCTCGCCCGACACGGCCAGGGTCCAGAACGCCTTGGCCACGGCCCAAGGCTCCGGCAGGATGCGGCTCGACAGCCAGCCTGCCTGCGCCGCCACCTGCCAGGCCAGGATCAGCGCCACCGGCAGCGCCCACGGCGCCAGTGCCGATGGCCGCTGCCGGCCACGCAAGGCCAAGGCCAAGGCCGCGTCAGCGCCGGCCATGCTCAAGCCGCCTTCTTCGGCAGGATATCGCTGGCCATCATCTCGCCGAACGGCCCCGTGATCGATTGTTCGCCCGCTTGTTTTCCCTTGCCCAGCAGCGGGAACACCAGTTCGGCGAAGCGGTACGATTCTTCCAGGTGCGGATAGCCGGACAAGATGAAGGTCTCGATCCCCAGGTCCGCATATTCCTGCATGCGCGCGGCCACCGTTTCGGCGTCGCCCACCAGCGCGGTGCCGGCGCCCCCGCGCACGAGGCCTACGCCGGCCCACAGATTGGGCGACACCTCCAGCTTGTCGCGCCGGCCGCCGTGCAGGGCCGCCATGCGGCGCTGGCCGACCGAATCCATCTTCGCAAACGCCGCCTGCGCCTTGGCGATGACGTCGTCATCGAGATCGCTGATCAATTCGTCGGCCGCGCGCCACGCCGCCTCGTTCGTTTCGCGCACGATCACATGCAGGCGAATCCCGAAGCGCAAGGTGCGTCCATGTCTGGCGGCGCGCGCGCGAATATCGGCCAGCTTCTCGGCCACGGCGGCCGGCGGCTCGCCCCAGGTCAGGTACACGTCCATCTGCTCGGCCGCCAGTTCGTGCGCGGGCTCGGACGAACCGCCGAAATACAGCGGCGGATACGGCTTTTGCACCGGCGGATACAGGGTTTTTGCGCCCTTGACCTGCAAATGCCTGCCCTCGAAATCGTAACCGGCCGCGCCGCCCTCGCCCGCCATGGTGGCGCGCCAGATGCGGAAAAATTCATCCGAAATTTCATAACGTTTGCTGTGATCCGCAAACAGGCCGTCCGCTTCCAGTTCGCCCTGGTCGCCCCCGGTCACCACATTGATCAACAGGCGCCCGTTCGACAGGCGGTCGAAGGTGGATGCCATGCGCACCGCCAGTCCCGGCGTCGACAGGCCGGGACGGATCGCCACCAGGAACTTGAGCTTGTGCGTGACGGCCATCAGCGAGGAGGCCACCACCCAGGCGTCCTCGCAGGAACGCCCGGTTGGCAGAAGGACGCCATCGTAGCCGAGGGTATCGGCTGCAACGGCGACCTGGCGCAGATAGTCGGCATCGACACTGCGCGCACCCTTGCTGGTACCAAGATAGCGGCTATCGCCATGGGTGGGGATAAACCAGAACACATTCAACGACATGGCAATACTCCTGAATACATATCTTGAGCTTTTTCAGAGCTTGAACGCCAGCTGCGCATCCTTGACGACAATCGGTTTCGGAATCAGTTTGAGGTGGGCGAAAACATCGGCGATCTTCTGCTGCTCGCGAATGACTTCCGGCGTGACCGGCTTGACGCCATACGAATAGCGTTGCGCCGCCAGCTCCACGATGCTGCTTTCCAGGCCCGTCTGCGCCGCCAGGATGGCGGTGACGTCCTTGATGTTCTTGCTGCCCCACTCGTCGACCTTGGCCAGTTCCTCGATGACGATGCGGACAATCTCCGGCTGCGCCCCGGCATACGGGCGCGCCGCCAGGTAGAACTGGTGGCTCGACACCAGGCCGGTGCCATCGGCCAGCACGCGCGCGCCGAGCTGCTTTTCGGCGGCGGCCAGGAACGGGTCCCAGATCACCCACGCGTCCACCGCGCCGCGCTCGAACGAGGCGCGCGCGTCGGCCGGCGGCAGGAACACGGTTTGCACATCCTTGTAGTCGATGCCGGCCTTTTCCAGCGCCCGCACCAGCAGGTAATGCACGTTCGAGCCTTTGTTGAGGGCGATCTTCTTGCCCTTCAAATCGGCCAGCGTGCGGATCGTCGACCCCTTGGGCACCACGATCGCTTCCGACCCTGGCGACGGCGGCTCGTTGCCCACGTAGACCAGGTTGGCCCCCGCTGCCTGCGCGAAGATCGGCGGCGCTTCGCCCACCGTGCCGAAGTCGATACTGCCGACATTGAGGCCCTCGAGCAGTACCGGGCCGGCCGGGAACTCGGTCCACTTGACCGTCACGCCCTTGGCGGCCAGGCGCTTTTCCAGCGTCCCGCGCCCTTTGAGCAAGGTGAGCGTGCCGTATTTCTGGTAACCGATGCGCACCTCCTTCGCGCTTTGCGCACTGGCGGCGCCGGGCAAGGTGCCGGCCACGGCGGCGGCGAACAGCATTCCCAGGGTGCGGCGGCGCGCGCTGCGTTGTTCCAGATGCGAAGTCATGATGCTCTCTCTTTTGAATGGTCAGGCGGCCAGGGAATGGCGGGCGTGCTGCGCTTGCTGACGGCGCTGCGGCAGCGCGAACAGCTCGGACGAGAGCTGCTCCACACCGCGCGCCACACGCGCCGCAATCGGCGCATCAAGGCTCAAGCCGGTGGCGGCGTTCCAGCGCAACTGGTCGGAGGTGGAATAAATCCCCGGCAGGATGAAGCGCGCCGAGAGCGACGCCAGCACCGGCCGCAAGGCGTAATCGAGCACCAGCATGTGCGACTGGCTGCCGCCGGTAGCCAGCGGCAGCACCAGCTTGCCGTCCAGGCCATCTTGCGGCAGCAGGTCGAGGAAGGCTTTCAGGATGCCCGTGCAAGAGGCCTTGTACACCGGCGTGGCGATGACGATGGCGTCGGCGCCCTGCAGCAGCGCCGTGGTCCGCACGATGGCCGGATCGTCGAAGCTCGCATGCAGCAGCGCCTGCGCCGGCAAATCGCGCACCTGGAGTGTGTGGCAGCGATGGCCATGCAGGGCGAGCTTGTCGCCCACGTGCTGCAGCAGCCTGGCGCCGCTCGACGATACCGACGGGCTCCCGCCCAGCAAAAGTACACTCATGATTTTTCCGATCCGGTGTGAGGTCAAACAAACGAATGGACACAGGCTACGGCCCACACGCGCAAATCGGAACGAATGCTTTTGCGCTTCGATATGCGCTTTTCGTTCCATCGGTTTTCGCATAAGGAAGGGCGGATATCTTCGTTCACGCCGCCCCATCCCCGGTGCAATACTGGCCTCCTCGACTGTCCATCAAGGCTTGTTCCATCATGTCAGCCACCCTGTTCCGCCCCGCTTCCGATACCACCGCCGGTGTTCCCGCCAGCGATCCGCTGGGGGTCGCCAGCGCCCTCGCCGGGCGCCTTGCCGCAAGCGCGGTGCAGCGCGACCGCGACGGCGGCCACGCGGCCCAAGAACGCGAATGGATCCGCGCATCGGGTTTGCTGACCTTGTCGATCCCCACCGAATTCGGCGGCCAGGGCGCCCCGTGGCCTGTCGTGTACGAGGCAATCCGCATCCTGGCGCGCGCCGACAGCGCGCTGGCCCACGTGTTCGGCTTCCATCACCTGCAACTGGCCGGGATTCGCCTGTACGGCAGCGCGCAGCAACAGCGCCACCTCTTGACAGCTACCTCCGAACAGGGCCTGTTCTGGGGTAATGCCTTGAATCCCCTCGACCAGCGCACCACGGCGCGGCGCGGCGCCGACGGCTTTACCCTTGATGGCGTCAAGAGCTTTTCATCGGGCTCGGTCGGTTCCGACTGGCTGACCGTGTCGGCCTGGGACGCCGCCGCCGGCGAAGCGCTGATCGGCGTGCTGCCGACCGCGCAGGCGGGCGTGCGCGTGCAGGCCGACTGGGACGCCTTCGGCCAGAAGCAGACCGACAGCGGCAACGTCCACTTCGACCAGGTGTACCTGCCGGCGCAGTACGTGCTGCAAGCGCCCGGCCAGGCCCCCACCGCGCAAGCGACCCTGCGCTCGCAGGTGGCGCAGCTGATCATGGCCAATCTGTACCTGGGCATCGCCAGCGGCGCCTTCGATAGCGCCCGCGAGTACACGCGCGAGCAGTCGCGCCCGTGGTTCGCGTCCGGCGTGGACAGCGCTGCCGACGACCCGCTCATCCAGCACCGCTACGGCCAACTGTGGCTGCTGCTGCGCCCCGCGCAGGTGCTGGCCGACCACGCGGCCCATGAGCTGGAACGCGCCTTTAACAAGGGCGCCCTGCTCAGCGCGCGCGAACGCGGCGAAGTGGCGGTCGCCGTGGCCGAAGCGAAAGCCCTGTCGCACCGCGCCGGCATCGAAATCAGCAGCCAGATGTTCGAGCTGACCGGCGCGCGCGCCACCTCGGCCAAATTCGGCTACGACCGTTTCTGGCGCAACGTGCGCGTACACACCCTGCACGACCCGATCGACTACAAGCTGCGCGACCTTGGACGCTATGTCCTCGACGGCAGCGTTCCCGAACCGACCGCCTATTCCTGACACCATGAGCACGCACACCACTCCCGCCGAACCGTTGATCCGCATCGACGGCGCCAGCAAATCCTTCGCCCTGCCGCGCGGCGGCACGTTCGACGCCGTCAAGAGCGTCACTCTCACCGTCGACAAGGGCGACGTGTTTGGCCTGATCGGCAAAAGCGGCGCCGGCAAGTCGACCTTGCTACGCCTGATTAACCTGCTCGAACGCCCCGACCGAGGCGCCATCACCGTGGCCGGGCGCGAACTGACCGCGCTCGGCAAGCGCGAACTGCGCGACGCGCGCCAGAACATCGGCATGATTTTCCAGCAGTTCAACCTGCTGCAAAACGCCAACGTGTACGAGAACGTCGCCTTCCCGCTGCGCATCCACGGCACCCTGAACGCGCCGCGCCTGGCCGCGCGCGTGCTCGAATGCCTGGAGCTGGTCGGTCTGGCCGACAAGGCCGAGAACTATCCGGCCCAGCTCTCCGGCGGCCAGAAGCAGCGCGCCGCCATCGCCCGCGCGCTGGCCAGCCGGCCCGACGTGCTGCTGTGCGACGAGCCGACATCCGCGCTGGACGCCGAAACCACCCGCTCGCTGCTCGACACCCTGCGCGACATCAATGTGCGCCTGGGCGTGACCATCGTCATCGTCAGCCATGAGCTGTCGGTGCTGGGCGCCATCTGCAACCGGGTCGCGGTGATCGAAGACGGCGCCCTGGCCGAACAATTCGCGCTGGCCGACACCAGCAGCGCGCGCATCACCGCGCTGGGGCGCGAACTGGCCTACTACGGCAGCGAAGGTTTCGCCGCCAGCGCATGGAAAGGAGTCGAACATGTTTGACAATATCGTCACCCTGCTGCCCGAACTGTGGGTGGCGCTCGGCCAGACCATGACCATGCTGGCGATCGGCCTCACCGCCGCCGTGGTGCTGGGCGGCCCGCTCGGCGTCGTGCTGTTTCTGGTGGCCGACGGCCAGTCGCTGCAAAACCGCCCGCTCGCGCTGGTCCTCGGCTGGATCGTCAACACCGTGCGCTCCTTCCCCTTCATCATTTTGCTCGTCGCCTTGGTGCCGTTCACGCGCCTCATCGCCGGCACCTCGATCGGCCCGCTGGCGGCCGCCGTGCCGCTCTCGTTCGCGGCCATTCCCTACTTTGCGCGGCTGGTGGAACAAAACCTGCGCGATGTGCCGCGCGGCGTGATCGAAGCGGCGCACGCCATGGGCGCCTCCGAATTCCAGATCGTCACGCGCGTGCTGCTGGTGGAAGCGCGTTCCGGCCTGGTGCTGGCCCTGACCGTGCTGTCGATCAGCTTTTTATCGTATTCGGCGGTGGCCGGCGTGGTGGGCGGCGGCGGCATTGGCGACCTGGCGATCCGCTACGGCTACTACCGCTTCGAAACCGACATCATGCTCATCACCGTCGCCATCCTGGTGGTGCTGGTGCAGACCATCCAGTTCACCGGCACCCGCATTGCGCGCCGCATCGACCAGCGCTAATTGACTCACTTTATACAGGGGACACCATGTTCATTGCACGCCGTACCATTCTTGCCGCCATCGCCGGCCTCGCCATAGCGACCTCCGCCAGCGCCGCCAAGGACCCGAAAGAAATCGTCATCGGCACCAGCGCCGGCCCGTACGCGGACCAGATCAAGCTGGGGATCAAACCGATCCTCGAAAAACAGGGCTACAAGATCAAGCTGATCGAGTTCAACGATTACATCCAGCCCAACTTTGCGCTGGCCGAAGGCTCGCTCGACGCCAACGTGTTCCAGCACATCGTCTATTTGACCAAGTTCGCGACCGAGCACAAACTGGCGCTGACCGACCTGGTGACCATTCCGACCGCGCCGATCGCCATCTACAGCAAGACGCACAAATCGCTGGCCGACGTCAAGGACGGCAGCACGGTGGCGCTGCCGAACGACCCGACCAACCAGGCACGCGCGCTGGTGCTGCTCGACCAACTGGGCTGGATCAAGCTGCGCGACAAATTCGACCCGGTGCGCGCGTCGGAAAAAGACATCGCCAGCTACCAGAAGAAAATCAAACTGGTGCCGCTGGAAGCGGCCCAGCTTCCGCGCTCGCTGCAAGACGTGGACTACTCGTTTGTGAACGGGAACTATGCACTGGCATCGGGCCTGAAACTGACGGAAGCGCTGATCACCGAAAAAATCTCGCCGAACTACATCAACCTGGTGGCGGTGCGCAGCGCCGACAAGCAAAAGCAGTTCGCCAAGGACCTGGCGGCGGCCTACCGCTCGCCCGAGTTCCTGGCGGTGACCAACAAGCATTTCGCCGGCTACGCCAAGACCGACTACCAATTGGCCCTGCAAGCGGCAGCCAAATAGCATGGCCAAGCCGATTCGCTTCAACGCGTTCCAGATGAACACCGTGGGCCACCAGTCGCCCGGGCTGTGGACCCACCCGCGCGACGACAGCCACCGCTACCTCGACGCCGACTACTGGGTCGAACTGGCGCAGCTGCTCGAAGCGGGTCGCTTCGACGCCATTTTCCTGGCCGATGTGCTGGGCGTGTACGACGTGTACCAGGGCAGCGCCGACACGGCGCTACGCCACGCGGTGCAGGCGCCGTTGAACGATCCGCTGGCACTGGCGCCAATCATCGCCGGCGCCACGCGTCACCTGGGAATCGGCGTCACGGCCGCCCTGACGTACGAACATCCGTACACCTTTGCGCGTCGCATCTCGACCCTGGACCATCTGACGCGCGGGCGCATCGGCTGGAACATCGTGACGGGTTATCTCGACAGCGCGGCGCGCAACCTGGGCCTGCAACAGCAGCTGGCCCACGACGAACGCTACGACCTGGCCGACGAATACCTGGACGTGGTCTACAAGCTGTGGGAGAAAAGCTGGGAAGACGACGCCGTGGTGCGCGACAAGGCGCGCGGCGTGTATGCCGACCCGGATAAAGTCCACCCGATCAACCATGAAGGCCGCCACTACAAGGTACACGGCATCCACCTGTGCGAACCATCGCCGCAGCGCACGCCCTTTTTGTACCAGGCCGGCGCCTCGCCGCGCGGCATGGCGTTCGCGGCGCGCCACGCGGAAGCGACCTTTGTCAGCGGCCCGAGCATCAAGGTGGTCAAGCGCTACGTGGACGACACGCGCGCCGCCGTACGCGCCGCCGGCCGCGATGGCGACGCCTTGCTGGTCTACGCGCAGGCGCTGATCGTCACCGCGCCCACCTCCGACGAAGCGCGCGCCAAATACGAGGACTACCAGCGCCATGTGAATATCGATGCCGCCCTGGCCTTGCTGTCCGGCTGGACCGGCGTCGACTTCAGCCGCATCCCGCTCGACGCCACCATCGACTATATCGAGACCGAAGCCGGCCGCTCCGCCCTCGCCTCGCTCAGCGCGGCCGACCCGTCGCGCACATGGACGGTGCGCGAAGCGGCCCGTTTCATCGGCCTCGGAGGACGCGGCCCGATCCTGGTCGGCTCGCCAGGCGAAGTGGCAGACCAGCTCGAAACATGGATGGACCAAACCGGCGTCGATGGCTTCAACCTCGCCTTTGCCATCTCCCATGAAACCATGCGCGACGTCGTCGAGCTGGTCGTGCCGGAGCTGCAGCGCCGTGGCCGCTACCGCAGCAACGGCGACAGCGTCGGCGCCACCCTGCGCCACCAATTGACCGGCAAGGGCGCGCGCCTGCCGGCCAGCCACCACGGCCGCCAGGTCCGTATCGATCCGCCGCTTCAGTCGGCTGCCTGACCCACTTCAAGGACTCCATGAAACGCCGCGACCTCCTGCAACTTGCCGCCCTGTCGGTCCTTCCCGGTGTCGCCAGCGCAGCGCCGGCAGCAACCGCGCGCTCGAATACCTGAACGCCAACAGCATCGACATCGGTTCGAGCGCCGGCCTGGCCGCCCTGCTGGCCAAGGCCAACGGCAATCCGATCCGCGCGCCGTACATCTTTTCGCGTCCCGAGTGGACCGCGCTGGTAGTGCGCAAGGACTCGCCGATCCGCACCCTGGCCGACCTGAAAGGCAAGAAGGTCGCCGCCACCAAGGGCACCGATCCCTACCTGTTCCTGCTGCGCGCGCTCAAGACGGCGGGCCTGAAGCGCAGCGACATCGAACACGTCGGCTTGCAGCACGCTGACGGGCGCGCGGCGCTGGAACAGGGCCGGGTCGATGCCTGGGCCGGGCTCGATCGGCACATGGCGGCGAGCGAACTGGAAGGCGGCTCGCGCCTCATTTACCGCAACGTGGCCTTCAACACCTATGGCTTCCTGAATGTGCGCGACGACTTGTTGGCGACGCGCCCGCACGAGACGGCGCGCGTCATCAAAGCCTATGAACGCGCCCGCAAATGGGTCGGTGCCAACCAGACCGAGGCCGCCCGCATCCTGGCCGAAGAAGCCAGGGTATCGCTGCCGGTGGCGCTGTTGCAGATCAAGCTGCGCAGCGACTTCAGCAACCCGCAGCCATCGGCCGAACATGTGAAGGCGCTGCAACTGGCGGCCCCGATCCTGCGCGACGAAGCGCTGGCCAAGCCGGGCACGGACCTCGACAAAGTCATCGCGGACCTGGTCGACACGCGCTTCGCACAAGCGTTCATTGCGCGCGCATACGCCATGACCACCCGTTCCCTCGACCTGCCGGTACCGGCGCGCGGACCGGCCCTGCGCATGCCGCTCGGCCTGGTGGCGCCGGGCGCCCTGCTGCTGGCCGCCGAAGCGGGTGCGCGCAGCGGCCTCATTCCCGCCAACCTGCTGCCGGCGCCGAGCGAGATCCTGCGCACCCTGCTCTACCTGGCGCAGAACGGGCTGGCCGCGCATGTGGCGGCCAGCAGTGTACGCGTACTGGCCGGTTTTGCGGCCGGCGCCAGCCTCGCGGTGGTGCTGGGCGCGGCGGTGGCGTTGAGCAGGCGCACCGAAGCGCTGCTCGATCCGACCTTCCAGGCGCTGCGCGCGATTCCCTCGCTGGCCTGGGTGCCCTTGCTGCTGCTGTGGTTCGGCATCGACGAGCTGCCCAAGCTGGTGCTGATCGCAATCGGCGCCGTTTTCCCGGTCTACATGGGCGTCGTCTCCGGCATTCGCGGTGTCGACCGCAAGCTGGTCGAGGTGGCGCGGCTGTACCAGCTAGGCCGGGTAGCGCTGGCGCGCCGGGTCTTGCTGCCTGCCGCGCTGCCGGCCTTGATGACGGGCCTGCGCAATGGCCTCTCCCTGGCGTGGATGTTCATGGTGGCGGCCGAACTGATCGCCGCCAGCAAAGGCCTCGGCTACCTGCTCTCGGACGGACGCGAAACCAGCCGCGCCGACATCGTCCTCGCCGCCATCGTGCTGCTGGCGGTGCTGGGCAAAGCCAGCGACAGCGTGATGCAGCTGTTTGAAAAACATCTGCTGGCCTGGCGCGACAACCATGTCGAGCGGGACGCCGCATGACAGCACTGCTCGAGGTCCACATCGCCGACAAGCGCCACGGCGCACGCCAGGTGTTGCGCGACACGCGGCTGCGGCTGCACGCGGGCGACATCGTCAGCCTGATCGGCGCCAGCGGCTGCGGCAAGAGCACCCTGCTGTCGATCGCGGCGGGGCTGGACCGCGACTTTCGCGGCCAGGTGCTGCTCGATGGCGTGGCGCAGGCGGGCGTGCGGCGCGACATCGGCGTGATCTTCCAGGAACCGCGCCTGTTCCCCTGGCTGACGGTGGGCCAGAACATCGCCTTCGGCCAGGGAGCGGGCGCGGGCAACGCCGCCGCGGTGGAACGCCTGTTGGACGAAGTGGGACTGGAAGGCTATGCCGGCGCGCTGCCCAAGCAGCTCTCGGGCGGGCAGGCGCAGCGCGTGGCGATCGCGCGCGGCCTGTTCACGCGCCCGCGCGTGCTGCTGCTGGACGAACCGTTTTCGGCGGTCGATGCGTTTACCCGCATGAAGCTGCAGCATTTGCTGATGCGCGTGGCGCGCGAACATGCGCTCACACTGCTGCTGGTCACGCACGACATCGACGAAGCGCTGTACCTGAGCGACCGCGTGCTGCTGCTCGACGTCGCCGCTGGCCCGGTGGCGGCTGAATTTGCGGTGCCGCTGGCGCGCCCGCGCGTGCGCGGCGACAGCGCCCAAGCGGCGCTCAAGGCGGCGATACTGCACCGCCTGGAAGCGGCGCACATGATCTGAGTAATGCGCTGAGTAATGCGCTGAGTAATGCCTTAGTCGCTGCGCATCTGCGCCTGCGACACCGTGCTGCCCGGCGCCACGCTGTCGGTCAGCCACACATTGCCGCCGATGGTCGACCCGGCGCCGATGGTAATCCGCCCCAGGATGGTCGCCCCCGCGTAGATCACCACGTCATCCTCGACGATCGGATGGCGCGCCACGCCCTTGATCAGGACCCCGTTTTCATCGGCCGGAAAGCGCTTGGCGCCCAGCGTCACGGCCTGGTACAGGCGCACGCGCTGGCCGATGATGGCCGTCTCGCCAATGACCACGCCGGTGCCGTGATCGATGAAAAAACTGGCGCCGATACGCGCGCCCGGATGGATGTCGATCCCGGTCAGCGAGTGGCCGATGTCCGACACCAGGCGCGCCAAAAAGGGCACGCCCAGCTGGTGCAGGCGGTGCGCGAAGCGGGAGTACAGGATGGCGATGGTGCCGGGGTAGCACAGCATGATTTCGGCCACCGAGGTGGCGGCCGGGTCGCCCGCCAGCGCGGCCTGCACGTCCGACACCAAGAGCGCGCGGATGCCCGGCAGGGCGGCGGCGAAGTCGCGCGTGATGGCCGCTGCCTGCTGCTCCAGTTCCTCGTCGCCGGCAAGATCCGGCGCGGCCGAAAACAGCAAACCGCGGCGTACCTGCTCGACCAGCCGGTTCAGGGTGGTGGTGAGGGTGTCGCCGACAAAGTAGTCGATGCTGTCGTCGGTCAGGTTGGGGCGTCCGTAATGGGTCGGGAACAGCGCCGCCGACAGGCCGTTGACGATCACGGTGAGCGCCTCGCGCGAGGGCAATTCGCGCACCCGCCCGTGGTGGCGGATGTTATGCGTGGCCTCGCGCGAGACGCGCAGCTGCTCGATCACGGGGCCAAGGTTCCAGTGCGGCGCCCGCGCGCTGGCCGGTTCGGGAAGGTCGTTTTTCATACGCCGAGCCTAGCGCGGGCGCACATAAAAATGAACGAATGATTTTGCGTTTGTATATCTGTTTCTTGCGATAACACCATGTGTTGCTGTGTTTATATTTTTCTCAAATTTGAACTTGTCAGACATGCCTTGATGATATTATTTCTTTATGTACACAATATTAGCGCGGTAGCAAATTCGCGCTGATGGCGCGTGTGCAAATCCATACCGAATAGCCGACCTCCCCACTGCCCGAAAGAGACCATGCCCCTGAACACGACGACGACTACGACCACGAGCAATACTGCAATCACCAACCTCGCCACCGCTGTCAACGGTACAGCCGGCAACGATACACTCAACGGCGGGGCGGCCGATGACGTGCTCAACGGCCTGGCCGGCAACGACCAGTTGTTCGGCCTGGCCGGCAACGACATCCTCGACGGCGGCGCCGGCAACGACTTCATGAATGGCGGCCTGGGCGACGATACCTACCTGTTCGGCCGTGGCGACGGCCGCGACATCGTCTACATGAGCGATGTGCGTCCGATGAGCGAAGTCAATACCTTGCGCCTGAAAGACGGCGTGCTGCCGTCCGACCTGGCATTCGACATGAGCGGCAGCTCCTTGCTGATCAACATCGCCGGCACCAGCGACCAGTTCCGGGTCGATGGTTTTTTGTATGGAAACTCCACTACCAACACCGCCAATCCGCTGCAACAGATCGTTTTTGCCGACGGCACAAGCTGGAATTTGGCCGAGATCCAGGCCAGGCTGTACGCGGGTAGCGACGGCGCCGATGTGCGCGCCGGCACGTATCTGGGCGATGTGATCGGCGGCCTGGGCGGCGATGACCAGCTCGATGGCAAGGGCGGCGACGATACGATCGATGGGGGCGCCGATGCCGATACCCTCATCGGCGGGCTTGGCAACGACCAGTTGCTCGGCGGCGCCGGCAACGACAGCTTGTCGGGTGACGAGGGCAACGACATGCTCGACGGCGGAACGGGTGATGACAATCTCAACGGCGGCATTGGCAACGACCTGCTTCTGGGCGGCGCAGGCAAGGATGCCATCAACGGTGGCGCCGGCGCGGATACCCTGGACGGCGGCGCTGGCGATGACGTGCTGAGGGAATCGGAAGGCAACGATGTCTATTTGTTTGGCAAAGGCGACGGCAGGGACAGTATCGAACGCAGTTCCATGCAAGCAGCCGGTGAAATCAATACCCTGCAGTTCAAGGCGGGCGTGCTGACAGACGGCATCTCCCTGTCCAACAACCTCTACGGCGATCTGTTCATCAGGCTCAAAGCGAGCAGCGACCTGATCACCGTCGACGATTTCATGCACAACGATACCAGCGCGAACAATTGGAGCACGGTGCAAGTCATCACGTTTGCCGATGGCACCAGCTGGAATACCGCAGCCATCGAAGCGGCTCTGTTTCGCGGCAGCGACGACGCCGACACAGTCCTCGGCAGCTTGAATGCCGACACCATCAGCGGCCAGGGTGGAAACGACATATTGGAAGGAAAAGCCGGCGACGACCTGCTCGACGGCGGCGCGGGTGCGGACCGCCTGTCCGGCGGCGCCGGCAATGACCGCCTGTTCGGTGGACTCGGCAATGACTCGCTGCAAGGCGATGCGGGCGACGACACGCTGGACGGCAACGTCGGCAACGACAGCCTCGCCGGCGGGCAAGGCAACGATACCTATATGTTCGGCAAAGGCGACGGGCAGGACACGCTGTCAGGGGCAGGTGGCCAGTTAACCGACGCGGTGGACACGCTGCAGTTCAAGGCGGGCGTGCTGCCCGGCGACATCGTTGTTACCGGCAACAACGCACAGGGCGGCGCCATCATTGTCAAGCTCAGGGACAGCACCGATCAGGTGACTGTCGATAGTTTTCTGTTCCAGGACAATACCGGAACCTCGCTCAATCCGCTGCAGCAAATCCGGTTTGCCGATGGCACGACCTGGAAACTGGCGGACATCGAGGCAGTGCTGTATGCGGGCAGCAAGGAGGCCGACACGCTCAACGGCACCATCAAGGGCGAACTGATCACCGGCCAGGCCGGCGCCGACAGGCTCGACGGCAAAGCCGGCAACGATACGCTCGACGGCGGCATTGGCGATGACGTGATCGATGGCGGGACCGGCAGCGATACCTATCTGTTCGGCAAAGGCGATGGTCGCGACACCATCCGGGCGCTCAGCGATACCGCCCCGGGCAAGATCGATACGCTGCAGTTCAAAGCCGGCATCGGCGCCAGCGACCTGGTCTTCAGCAGGAGCCTGGACAATCTGTTGATCGGCATCAAGGGCGGCACCGATCTCATCACCGTTGCTGGCTTCCTGAATAATGACAGCACCAGTAATGCCTCAAATCCACTGCAACAGATCAGGTTCGAGGACGGCGCCACCATGGACCTGGCCGCCATAACCGCCCGGCTCTTCGCCACCAGCGACGCCGCCGACACCATCAACGGCACCAGCGGCGCCGACCTGATCAATGGGCTGGGCGGCGCCGACAGGCTCGAAGGCCGCGGCGGCAACGACACCCTCGATGGCGGTAGCGGCAACGACACCCTCAACGGCGGTGACGGCAACGATACCTTCCTGTTCAGCAAAGGCGATGGCGCGGACCAGATCACCCTCTCCTACCGCGGCGGCATCGACACGCTGCAGTTCAAGCAAGGCGTGCTGCCGGGTGACGTGCTGCTTGAAGCGTCACCCTACAGTGAACTGGTAATCAAGATCAAGGGCAGCGCCGACCAGGTGACGATCGAGCAATTCATGCCCAATAGCGATACCAGCACCGACATCAATGCACTGCAGCAGATCCAGTTTGCCGACGGCACCACCTGGGACCTGGCCAACATCGAATCGCAGCTGTACGGCGGCAGCGCCGGTGCGGACCGCGTATCGGGCACCGCGAACGCCAACATCATGTTCGGTTTGGCCGGAGATGATTTCCTGGAAGGCAACGCAGGCAACGATACCATCGATGGCGGCCTGGGCAACGACACCATCAAAGGCGGCGGCGACAGCGATACGTATCTGTTCGGCCGCGGCGACGGCGCAGATAAGCTGATGCCCACCTATGAGCATTCGCCCGGCAAGGTCGACGTGCTGCAGTTCAAGGCGGGCATTGCAGCAGCGGACATCACGCTGGCGACCTTGGCCGGCCATCTGCTCATCAAGATCGCTGGCGGCAGCGATCAGGTCCGCGCCGACGGTTTCCTGGCCCAGGACGATACCGCCAACGCCGGTAACCCGCTGCAAGAAATTCGCTTCGCCGATGGCACTGTATGGAACCTGGCAAAGATGGAAAGCGTGTTGTACGCCGGCACCAGCGGCGCCGAGGAGATCAGCGGCACCGTCAAGGCCGACGTCATCAGCGGCCAGGGCGGTAACGATACGATCAACGGCAAGGCCGGCAACGACACGATCCGGGGCGGCGGCGGCGACGACCAGATCGTCGGCGGCAGCGGCAACGACACTTACCTGTTCGGCAAGGGCGATGGCAAGGACATCCTGTCCGCGAACAACGGCACGGCAGCGGGCGACATCGACACCCTGCAATTCGACGCTGGAATCGCCGGCGCCGATCTGCAACTGGGCAAGTCGGGAACCAGCTTGATCATCAAGATTGCCGGCGGCACCGACCAGCTGACGGTCTACAACTTCCTGTCGCTAACGAGCACGCCGAATCCGGCCAATCCGCTGCAACAGATCAAGTTCGCCGATGGCGTCAGCTGGGACCTGGCGCGCATCCAGGCCGAGCTGCTGGCCGATACCACCCCGGTCCCGGCCAGCGCGGCGTGGCTGGAGACGCCGCCGGCGCAGGTCGATGTAGCGCTGATCGGCCACGCCACGCAGTTCGCATAAAGCGCAGGCGACGCTGTCCTGCCGCTCAGGACGCGTCGTTCAGCCGGCGCGGTAGCCGACGCGCCACCCGGCGCGGCAGCTGCAAAATCGCTTCCGCGTTGGACGATGAAAAACAGCGGTCGGCTGCCTCCACGTGAGGCAGCCAGACATGCTGCAAGTGCTCGCGCGCGCTCAACACAATGGGCGTCTCGCGCGGCACGCACACGCTGAACACATGTTCGGTGTTGTGCGTGACACCCGGCGCGTAGCGATGCCGCCAGACCGGGTAAATCTCATAAATATTCGACAAATGCCAGTCGCACAGCGCGATGCGCCCGCCGTCGGCCACGATCCCGGTTTCTTCGAACAGTTCGCGCGCGGCGGTAGAGAGCAAGGGTTCATCGGGCGCGTCGAGCGAGCCGGTGACGGACTGCCAGAATCCCGGCTTGTCGGCGCGCTCGATGAGCAGCACCTCCAGCGCGGGCGTGTGGATGACGACGAGGACGGATTCCGGGATTTTAGCGGGCATGAATCGTTATAAAAACCAAGGCCAGGATCGGGACGAAAAAAAAGCACGGCGAACCGTGCTTTTCAGTTTAAACGATCTTCGGTTCGGCGTTGCGCAAGCGGATGTGCAGTTCGCGCAGTTGCTTCTCGTCGACTTCGGACGGGGCATTGGTCAGCAGGCACTGGGCGCGCTGGGTTTTCGGGAAGGCGATCACGTCGCGGATCGAGTCCGAACCGGTCATCATCGTCACGATGCGGTCCAGGCCGAAAGCCAGGCCACCGTGCGGCGGCGCGCCGTATTGCAGCGCGTCGAGCAGGAAGCCGAATTTCAGCTGGGCTTCTTCGGCGTCGATCTTCAGTGCGCGGAACACCTTGCTCTGCACTTCTTCACGGTGGATACGGATCGAACCGCCGCCCAGTTCCCAGCCGTTCAAGACCATGTCGTAAGCCTTGGCGATACACGCGCCAGGGTTCGTTTCGAGCATGTCTTCGTGGCCGTCTTTCGGCGCCGTGAACGGATGGTGGGTCGCGGTCCAGCGGTCCGCTTCCTCGTCGTAGTCGAACATCGGGAAGTCCACCACCCACAGCGGCTTCCAGACGTCGTCGAACAGGCCTGCTTTCTTGCCGAAGTCGGAATGGCCGATTTTGACGCGCAGCGCGCCGATGGCGTCGTTGACAACCTTGGCCTTGTCGGCGCCGAAGAAAATCAGGTCGCCGTCTTGCGCGCCAGTTTTTTCGAGGATGGCGGCGAGCGCGGCGTCGTGCAGCGATTTGACGATCGGCGACTGCAAGCCGTCACGTCCCTTGGCTTTTTCGTTGACCTTGATGTAGGCCAGGCCTTTGGCGCCGTAGATGGCGACGAACTGGGTGTAGGCATCGATTTCCGAACGGGCCATGCTGCCGCCCTGCGGCACGCGCAGACCCACGATGCGGCCGCCCACCATGTTGGCGGCGCCGGCAAAGATCTTGAATTCGACATCCTTGACGTCCTCGGTCAGGTCGGTGAATGCCATCTTCACGCGCATGTCCGGCTTGTCCGAACCGTACAGGCCCATCGCGGTCGCGAAATCCATCACCGGGAACGGGTTCGGCAGGTCGATGTCGAGCGTGTTCTTGAAGACGATACGGATCATGTCTTCGAACAGGTCGCGGATTTCCTGTTCGGTCAGGAACGAGGTTTCGCAGTCGATCTGGGTAAATTCAGGCTGGCGGTCGGCGCGCAGGTCTTCGTCGCGGAAGCACTTGGTGATCTGGTAGTAACGGTCGAAGTTGGCGACCATCAGCAACTGCTTGAACAGCTGCGGCGACTGCGGCAGCGCGAAGAAGCTGCCGGCATTCACGCGCGACGGCACCAGGTAGTCGCGCGCGCCTTCCGGGGTCGACTTGGTCAGCATCGGCGTTTCGATATCGATGAAGCCGAGGTTGTCGAGGTACTTGCGCACTTCCATCGTCACCTTGTAGCGCAGGCGCAGGTTGTTCTGCATCTGCGGACGGCGCAGGTCGAGCACGCGGTGGGTCAGGCGGGTCGTTTCCGACAGGTTGTCGTCGTCCAGCTGGAACGGCACCGGCACCGAGGCGTTGAGCACTTCGACGGCGCTGGCGACGATTTCGATCTTGCCCGACTTGAGGTTGCTGTTGACCGTGTTGCCGATACGCGCGGTGACCACACCGGTCACGCGCAGGCAGTATTCGTTACGCACCGCTTCGGCGACCTTGAACATCTCCGCCTGCTCCGGATTGCAGACGACCTGGACCAGGCCTTCGCGGTCGCGCAGGTCGATGAAAATCAGTTGCCCGTGGTCGCGGCGACGGTGTACCCAGCCGCACAGGCTGACGGTTTGGCCCAGCAGTTCTTCAGTGACAAGGCCGCAGTAGTTTGTACGCATGGAGGACATAGTGTTTTCAGTCTAGGTTGGTTATTCAACGGGCGCGGAAACAAGCACCGCACTCTCTTTGGTTGGCAAATGCTCGGGGGCGACGACGCCCATCGAGACGATGTATTTGAGGGCCGCGTCGACACTCATGTCGAGTTCGATGACCTTGCTGCGTTCGAGCATCAGGAAAAAGCCCGAGGTCGGGTTCGGCGTGGTCGGCACGTAGACGCTGACGAAGTCGCCCACCAGGTGGTTCTTGACGTCGCCGCCCGGCACCCCGGTCAGGAAACCGATGGTCCAGCTGTCGGCATGCGGATACGGCAGCAGCACGGCCTTGCGAAAGGCATTGCCGGACGAGGAAAACAAGGTGTCCGAGACTTGCTTGACGCTGCCGTAGAGCGAGCTGACCACGGGAATGCGGTGCAGCAGGCGTTCCCACAGGCGCACCAGGTAATTGCCGACCAGGTTATTGGCCAGCAAGCCGGTGAGGAACACGATGGCGATGGTCAGGATCGTGCCCAGGCCCGGAATGTCGCGTCCGAACAGGGCCGCCGGACGCCAGTGGGCCGGCACCAGCAGCAGCGACTGGTCCATGGTGCTGATGACCAGGTTCAAGACCCACAGGGTGATCGCCAGCGGGACCAGGACCAGCAGTCCGGTAATGAAATATTTACGCATTCGGCTCTCGGTGATTGACGGGACGCGGCGCGTCCCTTGGCTCAGGTCGTACTGCCGGGGGTGGCCGCCGGCTTGGCCGGGGCCGCCGCCGTGGACGACTCGGCCGCAGGCGTAGCCGGCGCGCCAGGCGACGCGCTAGGCGACGCGCCAGGCGACGCGGCTGGGCCGCCCTCGGCCGGACCGCTGGCGGTCCCTTTCGACGGCGCGGCGCCGCCGCGGAAATCGGTGGCATACCAGCCGGTTCCCTTGAGCTGGAAGCCGGCGGCGGTTAATTGCTTCTTGAAAGAAGGCTTGCCACAGGACAGACAGACCGTCAACACCGGGTCGGAGATCTTCTGCAATACATCCTTGGCAAAACCGCATTCATCGCAGCGGTAGGCGTAAATCGGCATTGAATACTCCGCAAAAATCGTCAAAACCCTGAATTATAAGCTTTTTCAAGATCGCAAGCATAAATGCCCAGCCACGGGGATGGTAAGATGCGTGCCTGCTGCGCGGCATGCGCCGGGCTAACTTGAAAAAGGAAATTGAACGATGTTGATTAAGTCTCGTGTTCTGCTCATCGGCGCTGCCTCGGCGCTGGCTCTGGCCGCCTGCGGTCCAAAAGATGCAAGCAAGGCCGCTGCCGCTCCTGCGGCGAATACGCCCGCGGCATCGGCCGCCGTGCCTGCCGGCGTCGCCGCCACCGTCAATGGCACCGTGATTTCGACCGCCACGGTCGACATGATGGTCAAGGAACGCACCGCCCAGGGCCAGCCGGACACCCCTGAGCTGCGCAAGGCCATTATCGACAACCTGACCATGCAAACCCTGGTGGCCAACGAAGGCATCAAGAAGGGCCTGGACAAGAGCGAGGACGTCACGCGCCAGCTGGAACTGATCAAGCAGTCGATGACGGCCAACGCCTTCATCCAGGACTGGATGAAAGCCAATCCGGTGACCGACGTGATGGTCAAGGCCGACTACGACAAGATGGTCACCTCGGCCGGCGGCAACGAATACAAGGCGCGCCACATCCTGGTCAAGGAAGAGGCTGACGCGAAAAGCATCATCGCCAAGCTGAAAAAAGACGTCAAGGCCTTCGCCGGCCTGGCCAAGGAAAAGTCGATGGATCCGGGCTCGAAAGTCAACGGCGGCGACCTGGGCTGGTTCAATCCGGCCAGCATGGTGCCCGAGTTCGGCGCGGCCGTGGCCAAGCTGGAAAAAGGCAAGTTCACCGACGAGCCGGTCAAGTCGCAGTTCGGCTACCATGTGATCATGCTGGAAGATTCGCGCCCGATCGCACCGCCGCCGTTCGAGCAGGTCAAGGAACAGATCAAGCAGCAGCAACAGCGCAGCAACATGAAAAACTACCTCGACAAGCTCAAGGCCGACGCCAAGATCGTGATCAAGGTGGATCCGTCCACCCCGGTCATGTCGGGCAGCGCCCCGGCTGCGCCAGCGGCTGCGCCAGCGCCAGCCCCGGCGGCTCCCGCTGCGGAGCCGGCAGCGGCAACCCCGGCCGCATCGAAGTAAGCGAGTACTGCGTGATGCGCGCCGCGCGCGCATCACGCCCTTTCCCTCAGGGGGAACGGTTCACTTGCGTTGCCACACCTGCCAGCGCTCCTTGCCGGCGAACACGGCAATCGAATCCTCCACGGCAGCATCTTCCACACAGCGAAATGACGGCGTCAGCAGCGCATCGAGCGCGGCTTGGCTGATGCCGAACGGCGGCCCCTTGGCCGCATCGTCAAAAAAGAAAAATCCCGCCAGCAAGGCGCCCGGCGCCAGCAAGCCGGCCCAGCGTGCGGCCACCCGCGGCCACATGGCGCGCGGCAAGGCGCACAGGAATGCGCGCTCGTAGATCAATTCCAGCGCGTCTGGCGGAGCATAGGTAAAAAAATCGGCCTCGACCACGCGCGCGCTCCACGGCCCGAGCGCCGCTTTGGCGGCCGCCACCGCCACCGGCGAAAAATCGATGGCGGCCGCATCCCACCCGGCCTCGCACAGGCAGGCCAGTTCGTAGGCGGCGCCGCAGCCGGGAATCAGGGTGCGCAGCGGGCGCGCGGCGCGCTCGACAAAGGCGCGCAGCGCGGCCGGCGCCGCGCCCCGGTCCCAGGGCGTGACACCGCGCGCGAAACGCTCGTCCCAGAAGGCGGGGGCTTGCGGATCGCGGCTGGCGAAGTCATTCATGCTCAGAACAGATGGGCCCAGCGCCCGTACACCAGCGCCACCGTCGCGCCGGCGACGATCAGCGCGGCGCCGCCCAGCGCCAGCGAGAGCAGGCGGTTGGTGCGCTGCTGTTCGATCACCAGCAGTTTGAGCAGGTCCTGGTTGACGGTGGACGGCTCGGCGGCTTGCTGCAAGGCGCGATGCACCAGGCGCGGCAATTGCGGCAGGATATGGGTGTAGCGCGGCGCCTCGGCTTTCAGGCGCTCGACCATGCCGCGCACCCCGACCTGCTCGCCCATCCAGCGCTCCAGGTAGGGCTTGGCAGTCTTCCACAGGTCGAGATCGGGGTCGAGCTGGCGCCCCAGGCCTTCGATATTGAGCAAGGTCTTTTGCAGCAGCACCAGTTGCGGCTGGACTTCGACGTTGAAGCGGCGCGAGGTCTGGAACAGGCGCAGCAGGATTTGCCCGAAGGAAATATCTTTGAGCGGGCGGTCGAAGATCGGTTCGCAGCAGGCGCGCACGGCCGATTCGAGCTCGTCGACGCGGGTTTCGCGCGGGGCCCAGCCCGATTCGATGTGCGCTTCGGCCACGCGCTTGTAATCGCGCCGGAAAAAGGCCAGGAAGTTTTGCGACAGGTAATCCTTGTCGAAATCGTTGAGGGTGCCGACGATGCCGAAGTCGAGCGCGATGTAGCGCCCGAAGGTGGCCGGCGCCACCGAGACCAGGATATTCCCCGGATGCATGTCTGCATGGAAAAAGCCATCGCGGAACACCTGGGTGAAAAAAATTTCCACACCATCGCTGGAGAGCTTTTTCAGGTCCACGCCCTCGGCCGCCAGGCGGTCGATCTGCGACACCGGAATGCCGTGCATGCGTTCCATCACGATCACGCTGCTGGCGCAGTAATCCCAGTACATCTCGGGCACCATCAGCAGGTTCGAGCCGGCGAAGTTGCGGCGCAGCTGGCTGGCATTGGCGGCCTCGCGCATCAGGTCGAGCTCGTCGTGCAGGTATTTGTCGAACTCGGCGACCACTTCACGCGGCTTGAGGCGCTTGCTGTCGGCCCAGATGCGCCCGATCCACTCGGCGGCGATGTGCATCAGCGCCACGTCTTCGTCGATCGATTTTTTCATGCCGGGGCGCAGCACCTTGACGGCGACTTCCTTGCCATCTTTCAGGGTGGCGAAGTGGACCTGGGCGATCGACGCCGACGCCACCGGCGTGCGGTCGAAACTGGCGAACAGTTGGTCCGGGTGGGCGCGCAGCGAACGCGTGATCTGGGCAATGGCCAGGTCGGAACTGAACGGCGGCACCCGGTCTTGCAGATGGGTCAGCTCGTCGGCGATATCGAAGGGCATCAGGTCGCGCCGGGTCGAGAGCACCTGCCCGAACTTGACGAAAATCGGTCCCAGTTCTTCCAGCGCCATGCGCAGGCGCACGCCGCGCGGGGCCGAAATATCGCGCCAGAAAATCACATTGTCGATCAGCTTGGCCGTGCGCGGCACTTTCAGGCCCGAGATGGCGATTTCATCGAGGCCGTACTTGACCGCGACCCGGAGAATTTTAAGCAGGCGCAGGAATTTCAATACCATTACATATCCGTTTTCTGTTGCCCGGCGGCATTGAGCGCATCCGGTGCGGCGCTTGGGTGCGCCAGCTTGTGTTCGAGCCGCGCGAGGCGCTTGGCGCTGCGTTCGACATCGTCGCGCAGGCGGCTCACATCGGCGCCGAAGGCGTCGACGGCGCTTGGGCGCACCAGCATGGGCTGTTCTTCGAGAAAATACTCGGCCAGGTTCTCAGTTACCTTGCCGTGCAAGACGCGCGCACCGTCGAACACGCTCCTGGCGCCGCCGGCCAGGCGGATGGCGGCGATCGGGCCGACCAGGCGTTCGAGGTCGTGTTCGGCTTCCCAGCGCAAGCCCTTGCTCAGTTGCGAAATCGTATTGGCGAACTCGGCGTCACCCTCGATCTTGACGTACGAAAAGGCGCGCTCGCGGTTCTGGGCGATCAGCGGCAGGTCGGCCAGCTTGATCCGGATGGTGACGTTGGCGAGCTCTCCCGTCTCGGCGGGAGCGGCCTCGAGCATGCCGTCGCGCGTGACCAGGAGGCGCAGCGCCATGCCGCTGGCGTCGATGCAGGCCACTTTGCCGCTGTGCGGCGCCAGCGCCTCCCTGGCCCAGGCTTCCTGCGCCAGCAAGTGATTGATTGCGGCGATGACGGGTGCGATCAGCGCGGAGTGGGGACTAAACGAGTTCGGTGGTGACATGTGCGTACGCTTAAAAAACAAAACCGCCGGGGAACAAGGCGGTTTTGATCTTACCAGTTCGGCGGGCACTTTTCCGCCGGCACTGTTACTTTGAGAAAGAATAATCAGGAAAGCTGCCCGATGCCGGCCAGCTTCCAGTCGCCGCCGCCCTTGACCGGCTTGGACATATTCCACACCTCGGCCAGCGCTTCGGGCGCGGCGCCGGGCGCGGTGCGGATCTGGCCGCTGAAGCGGACCGTGGCGCGGTAACTGTCGCCGACCGTCTCGACGCCCAGCAGTTCGGACTCGATCGCCACCACTTCGGTCACGCTGGCGCCGGGTGCCTGCATTTGCGGTTGCAGCTCGGCGTACACCTGCGGCGTGGTGAACTGGCGCAGGTCGTTGGCGTCGGCCTTGTCCCAGGTCTTTTGCATGCGGATGAAGGTGGCCTTGGCCTGGCGCAGCAAGGCGCCGGTGTCGACGCCGGGCGGCATGGCCGGCTTGGCGCTGACGGGCGCGGCTGCCGGTTTGGCAGCGGCGTCGCGGCGGCGTTTGCTGCGGTAACCGAAGAAACCGGCCAGGCCGAACAACATGACCGCGCCGCCGATGTAGACCGTGGGCGGATATTCCGACGCCGGGGCCGACGCGGGCGCCGCAGCCGGCGCCTGCTGGGCCATGGCCGCGCCGCTGAACGCGCTCAGGGCAAAAACCATGTTTGCAACAAATTTTTTCATCGTACGATTCCTAGAATTTGATACCGGTGTGCAACGCCGCCACCCCGGCCGTCAAATTGAAATACTGGACCCGCTCCAGGCCGGCCGTTTCCATCATGGTCTTGAGGGTTTCCTGGTCTGGATGCATGCGGATCGACTCGGCCAGGTAGCGGTAGCTGTCGGCGTCGCCGGCGATTTTCTGGCCCAGCCACGGCAATACCGAGAACGAATACACGTCGTACGGCTTTTGCAGGGGCGCGGCGACCTTGGAAAATTCCAGCACCAGCAGCTTGCCGCCTGGCTTGAGCACGCGCCGCATTTCGGCCAGCGCCTGGTCCTTGTGGGTCATGTTGCGCAAACCAAAAGCCACGCTGACCCGGTCGAAGTAATTGTCGGGGAACGGCAGCTTTTCGGCGTCGCACAGCAGGGTCGGGGTGATCAGGCCCTTGTCGAGCAGGCGGTCGCGGCCGACGCGCAGCATCGATTCGTTGATGTCGGTGAGCCAGACTTCGCCGGTCTTGCCGGCCTGTTTGGCAAACGCCTTGGCCAGGTCGCCCGTGCCGCCGGCGATATCGAGCACCTTGAAGCCCGGGCGCACGCCCGCGTTGGCGATGGTGAAGGTTTTCCAGAGCCGGTGCAAGCCGCCCGACATCAGGTCGTTCATCACATCGTACTTCGACGCGACCGAATGGAACACCTTGGCCACTTCGTGGACCTTGTCGTCCTCGGAGACCGTTTTGTAACCGAAATGTGTGCTGTTTGTCATAGTAGGGCTGCCGTTTGTCTGCGTGCATTATACAAGCGACGAACGGCAGCGGCACGCGATGCGTTTCCTATTGGCTCCAGGCGCGCGAGCGCTCCACCGCGCGGCGCCATTCGCCCATCCGTTGCACACGCTCATCGAGCGCCATGGCGGGCTCGAAGCGGCGCTCCATCTGCCACTGGGCGGCGATTTCTTCCTGCGAGGCCCAGAACCCCACCGCCAGCCCGGCCAGGAAGGCCGCGCCCAGCGCCGTGGTTTCGGTCACCACCGGGCGCACCACCGGCACGCCGAGGATATCGGCCTGGAACTGCATCAGCAGGTCGTTGCGGGCGCAGCCGCCGTCGACGCGCAACTGGGTCAGCGGCATGGCGGCGTCGGCCTGCATGGCGTCGAGCACGTCGGCGCTTTGCAGGGCGATGCTTTCCAGGGTGGCGCGCGCGATGTGCGACTTGTTGGTGCCGCGCGTCATGCCGACCATGGTGCCGCGCGCGTAGGCGTCCCAGTGCGGCGCACCGAGGCCGGCGAAGGCGGGCACGAACAGCACGCCGCCGTTGTCGGGCACGGCCAGGGCCAGTTCCTCGACCTGGTCGGCGTGCGCGATGATGCCGAGGCCGTCGCGCAACCACTGGATGGCGGCGCCGGCCATGAAGACGCTGCCTTCGAGCAAGTAGTCAATCCGATTCGCGGTCTGGCCCGGGAGCGACCAGCCGATCGTGCTGATCAACTTGTTCTGCGACATCTTGGCCGCCTGCCCGGTGTGCATCAGCATGAAGCAGCCGGTGCCGTAGGTATTCTTGGCCATGCCGGGGCTGTGGCAAGCCTGGCCGAAGGTGGCGGCCTGCTGGTCGCCGGCGATGCCGGCAATCGGCAGCGCCACGCCGAACAGGCTGGCGTCGGTGTGCGCGGCCACGCCGCTGCTGGCCACCACGCCTGGCAACAGGCCGGCCGGAATGTCGAGCAGGGCCAGCAGTTCATCATCCCACTGCGCCGTGTGGATGTTGAACATCAGGGTGCGCGCTGCATTGCTGGGGTCGGTCAGGTGCTTGCCGCTCATTTTGAAGATCAGCCAGCTGTCGACGGTGCCGAAGGCCAGTTCGCCTTTGTCGGCGCGCGCGCGGGCGCCGGGGACGTTATCGAGCAGCCATTTCAGTTTGGGGCCGGAGAAATAGGCGTCCAGCACCAGGCCGGTTTTTTGCTGGAACAGCGTTTCGTGGCCGGCCGCGCGCAGCGCTTCGCAGCAGGGCGTGCTGCGGCGGTCCTGCCAGACGATGGCGGGGGCGACCGGTTCGCCGGTGGCGCGGTCCCAGAGGACGGTCGTTTCGCGCTGGTTGGTAATGCCGATGGCGGCGATGTCGGTGGCCGGCACCTTATTGGTGCGCAGGACATCGTCGATGACGGCGCGTTGCGATTGCCAGATCTCGTTGGCGTCGTGTTCGACCCAGCCGGGCTGGGGGAAGAACTGGCGGAACTCCTGCTGCGCCGCGCCGTGAATGTGACCGGCGCGGTCGAACAGGATCGCGCGCGAACTGGTGGTGCCCTGGTCGATGGCGAGAATGAATTTGGTCATGCTGGGGGTCGCTGTTAGCTCGTCGTCCCCGCGAAGGCGGGGACCCAAGTTGGTTCCGCAGCCACAGGCGGGTCAACGAACTTGGGTTCCCGCCTTCGCGGGAACGACGGTTTTGGGGTCTAGGGTCGAAAACGCGAATGCTTAACGCGCCCGCCCTTCCTTCCACGCCTTGAGCAAGACGTCATACGCAATCGTCTCGCCCTTCGGCTTCTCGTTGGCCAGCTTCTTCCACGGCGCGGCCTTGTCGCTCAAATACGTGGCCGGATCGACCTTCGGATTGAGCTTCGGCGGGCAATTCTGCATCCCCGCGCGCTGCAGGCGCGCCATCACCGCATCCATCTCCTCGGCCAGGTTATCCATGGCCGCCTGCGGAGTCTTCTCGCCGCTCACCGCGGTGGCCACGTTCTTCCACCACAGCTGCGCCATCTTCGGATAATCAGCCACATTGTTGCCGGTCGGGCTCCACGCCACCCGCGCCGGGCTGCGGTAAAACTCGATCAAGCCGCCGTATTTATCCGCGTTCTTGGTGAAGTACTCGTGCTTGATATCGGACTCGCGAATGAAGGTCAGGCCGGTAATCGACTTCTTGAGCGACACCGTCTTGGACGTGACGAACTGCGCGTACAGCCACGCCGCCGCGCGCCGGTCCGGCGGGGTCGACTTGAAGAACGTCCACGCGCCGACGTCCTGGTAACCGTTCTGCATGCCCTCTTTCCAGTACGGGCCATGCGGCGACGGCGCCATGCGCCATCTCGGCTTGCCGTCCGCCTGCACCACCGGCAGGCCCGGTTTCATCATCGACGCGGTGAACGCCGTGTACCAGAAAATCTGCTGCGCCACTTCGCCCTGCGCCGGCACCGGGCCGGACTCCGAGAACGTCATCCCGCCCGCCTGCGGCGGCGCGTACTTCTTCATCCAGTCGACATACTTGGTCAGCGCGAACACCGACGCCGGCGAATTGGTGGCCCCGCCGCGCGCGACCGCCGCGCCGACCGGCGTACACTTGTCGGCCGCCACGCGGATGCCCCATTCGTCGACCGGCAAGCCGTTCGGAATGCCCTTGTCGGCGGCGCCGGCCATCGACAGCCAGGCATCGGTGAAACGCCAGCCCAAGGATGGGTCCTTTTTGCCGTAGTCCATGTGGCCGAACACCTTCTTGCCGTCGATGTTCTTCACATCGTTGGTGAAGAATTCGGCGATGTCTTCATACGCCGACCAGTTCTGCGGCACGCCCAGCTCGTAGCCGTACTTGGCCTTGAATTTGTCTTTCAGGTCCTTGCGCGCAAACCAGTCGGCGCGGAACCAGTACAGGTTGGCGAACTGCTGGTCGGGCAGCTGATACAGCTTGCCGTCCGGCGCGGTGGTAAAACTCGCGCCGATGAAGTCCTTCAGGTCCAGGCCCGGGTTGGTGAAGGCCTTGCCCTCGCCGGCCATGTAGTCCGACAGCGGAATGATCGCGCCGTAGCGATAGTGGGTGCCGATCAGGTCCGAGTCCGAGACCCAGCCGTCGTAAATACTTTTACCGGACTGCATGGACGTTTGCAGCTTCTCGACCACGTCGCCTTCCTGGATGATGTCGTGCTTGACCTTGATGCCGGTGATTTCCTCGAAGGCCTTGGCCAGCACCTTCGACTCGTAGACGTGGGTATCGATCGTTTCGGAGACCACGCTGATTTCCTTGATGCCCTTGGCCTTGAGCTTGGCGGCGGCGTCGATGAACCATTTCATTTCGTCGAGCTGCTGCTGCTTCGACAGCGAGGAAGGCTGGAATTCCTGGCCAATCCATTTTTCGGCTTCCTTGGTGTCGGCCCAAGCGCTCGCCGTGGCCAGCAATGCCGCCGCCATCAGTGTCATTTTCAGTTTCATGTCTCCGCCTTTTTTATATGTACATCGTTAAGAAAGTACCCCACCCGTGCGCAGCTAAGTAAGTGCGCATAAATTCTTGTCATTTCTAGCTTCCATAAGCGGCGCCTTGCTGCGTTGCCCACCGCTAGGAGTCTGCGCGGCAGAAGCTCGTCGGTCGAAACGAGTGGAGAAAAGTCCCACTTCCCGCCCATTTCTCGGTCTGTAGCTACGGCTACAGACCTCAAAAGTGGGCGTGAATTGGGTTCTTTTCCCACCCGTTTCGCCTCGACTCCTTCTGCCGCGCAGACTCCTAGCAGTACACGCACTGCGTCGCGGCGTGCGCCTTGCAAGGCATCCGCTTCTGTTCGCTATAAATGACAATAATTTCTGCACACTTACTTAGCAGGTCAGCCCCGGCGCATCACAATCAACAACACCACAAACCCGATCGCCGCGCCAAATCCCTGATGCAAATCGGAGAGGCCCGCCCATGCGAGGTTAACATACGCGGCCGTCAACAGGCCAATAAACAAACGGTCGCCGCGCGTGGTCGCCATCGGCAGAAAGCCGCGCCGTTCGATCGACGGCGAACGCACCTGCCAGATCGTCATCCCGGCCAGCATCAGGCCGATGCAGCTGAAGAAAATCGCCACCGGCGGCGACCACGCCATCCATGAAAACAGGTTTTCCATCTCACACCCTCCCCATCGCAAAGCCCTTGGCAATATGATTGCGCACGAACCAGATCACCAGCGCGCCCGGCACGATGGTCAGTACCCCGGCCGCCGCCAGCACGCCCCAGTCCATGCCGCCGGCCGACACGGTGCGCGTCATGATGGCGGTAATCGGCTTGGCGTCCACCGAAGTGAGCGTACGCGCCAGCAGCAACTCTACCCAGCTGAACATGAAGCAGAAGAAGGCGGTCACGCCCACGCCCGATTTGATCAGCGGCAGGAAGATCTTGAAGAAGAAGCGCGGGAAGCTGTAGCCGTCGATGTAGGCCGTCTCGTCGATCTCTTTCGGAATGCCGGACATGAAGCCTTCCAGTATCCACACCGCCAGCGGCACGTTGAACAGCATATGCACCAGCGCCACGGCCAGGTGGGTGTCCATCAGGCCAACCGTGGAATAGAGCTGGAAGAACGGCAGCAGGAATACCGCCGGTGGCGTCATGCGGTTGGTCAGCAGCCAGAAAAACAGGTGCTTGTCGCCGATGAACGAATAGCGCGAGAACGCATACGCGGCCGGCAGCGCCACCGACACCGACATGACCATGTTCATCATCACGTAAATCATCGAGTTGATGTAGCCGCTGTACCACGACGGATCGGTGAAGATGGTGCGGTAGTTCGCCAGCGTGAATTCGCGCGGGAACAAGGTGAGCGCCCCGGTGATTTCTTCGTTGGTCTTGAACGACATGTTCAGCATCCAGTAGATGGGCAGCATCGCCAGCACCAGGTAAAACACCAGCAGCGGTGTGGAGATGCGCTTCATTTGGACTCTCCCGTGCCGAGACGTTGCATCCAGCTGTACAGCACAAAGCAGAACAGCAGGATGATGAGGAAGTAAATCAAGGAGAACGCGGCGGCCGGACCCAGGTCGAACTGGCCCACGGCTTTTTGCGTCAGGTACTGCGACAGGAAGGTGGTGGCGTTGCCAGGCCCGCCCCCGGTCAGCACGAACGGTTCGGTGTAGATCATGAAGCTGTCCATGAAGCGCAGCAGCACGCCGATCATCAGCACGTTGCGCATCTTCGGCAGTTCAATGTAACGGAACACCGCAAAGCGCGAAGCGCCGTCGATGCGCGCCGCCTGGTAGTAGGCGTCCGGGATCGAGCGCAGGCCGGCGTAGGCCAGCAGCACCACCAACGGCGTCCAGTGCCACACATCCATCACCAATACCGTCACCCAGGCATCGACCACGCTGCCGGTGTAGTTGTAGCTGATGCCCATGCGGTTGATGGTATTGCCCATCAAGCCGATGTCGTCGCGGCCGAAAATCTGCCAGATGGTGCCGACCACGTTCCAAGGAATCAAGAGCGGCAGTGCGATCAGCACCAGCGCGAGCGACGCGCGCCAGCCGGCCGCCGGCATGGTCAGCGCGATCAGGATGCCGAGCGGGAGCTGGATCAGCAGCACCGCCATCGAAAAGCCCAGCTGGCGCACCAGCGCGCCATGCAGCTCGCTGTCGCGCATGATCATCTTGAACCATTCGGTGCCCACAAAAACACTGTTGGTCGGGCTGAGAATGTCCTGCACCGAGTAGTTCACGATCGTCATCAATGGCAGCACGGCCGAAAAGGCCACGCAGATGATCACCGGGAGCACCAGCAGCCAGGCGCGGTTGTTATAAGTTTTCATGTCAGGCCACCCGCTTGTCGTTGACGTAGTAAAGAGTGCGCTCGGGCGGAAAGCGCAGCCACACCGCTTCGCCGGCGCGCGCCGGAGCGGCGCGCAGCTTGGCCGTCACGGTATGGCCGCCCACGGAAAAATCGGCCATGAAGTGCGTGCCCATGTTGCGCACGCTGGCAACCGTGGCGGCCACGGTGTCGCTTGCCTGGGCGGCGGCGCATTCGACGAATTCCGGACGGATGCCGATGGTAACGGCCGCGCCGCCGGCCAGCGCGCCTTGTGCCTTGGCCGGCAGCGCAATGCCGTCCGCGCCAGGGTAGGCGCGGCCATCGCGCACCGGGCAGGCCAGCAGGTTCATGCCGGGGTTGCCGATGAAGTAGCCGACAAACGTATGCGCCGGCTCCTCGAACAGTTCCTGCGCGCTGCCGGTCTGCACCACTTCGCCCTGGGTCATCACGACCACCTTGTCGGCGAAGGTGAGCGCTTCGACCTGGTCGTGGGTGACGTAGATCAGCGAGAGTTTGAGCTCGTGATGGATTTCCTTGAGCTTGCGGCGCAGCAGCCACTTCAGGTGCGGGTCGATCACCGTGAGCGGCTCGTCGAACAGCACCGCCGCCACGTCCGGCCGCACCAGGCCGCGCCCGAGCGAGATCTTTTGCTTGGCGTCGACCGCCAGGCCGCTGGCGCGCTGTTTCAGGTCGGCGGACAGTTCCAGCATGCCTGCGATGTGTTCGACCCGCTTGCGCACCTCGGCTTCTTTCCAGCCGCGGTTACGCAGCGGGAAAGCCAGGTTGTCGAACACCGTCATGGTGTCGTAAATGACGGGGAACTGGAACACCTGCGCGATGTTGCGCGCTTCGGGCGGCAGGTCGGTGACATCCTTGCCGTCGAAAATCACGCGTCCGTGCGACGGGCGCACCAGGCCCGAAATGATGTTGAGCAGCGTGGTCTTGCCGCAGCCGGATGGGCCGAGCAGCGCATAGGCGCCGCCGTCGTCCCAGGTCAGGTTCATCGGGCGCAGGGCGTAGTCTTCGGGCCTTTGCGGATTCGGTTTGTAGGCATGCGCCAGGTCGGGCAGTTCGATGCGGGCCATTTACACTGCCTCCTGGATCTGCGGCGGCGCAAACAGCAAGGCGCCGCCGGGTGCGAACACGAACAAGTCGTCCGGGCGCAGGTACACGGTGCATGGCACGCCGAGGTCGAGGTTATGCACGCCGGTCAGTTGCGCCACCAGCCCGATCGGGCCGCGCTGCAGGTGGGCATAGGTTTCGGAACCGCTGATCTCGGCCAGTTCGACCTGGGCCTGGATCGGAAAATCGTCGGCACGCAGGGGCGCGACGCGCAGGCTGTGGGCGCGCAGGCCGAGCACCACCTCGCCATGTTGGGCGGCCTGGCGGCGCTGGGCGTCGTTCAGGGGAATCGACAGCTCGCCCGCCACCCGGGCCATGCCATCAGGGCCGACGGTGGCGCTAATCAGGTTGATCGGCGGGTCGCTGAAGGTGCGCGCGCTCTGGACCGAGTTCGGTGCGTTGAACACATCGAGCGTGGCGCCATGCTGCAACAGGCGCCCTTCGTGCAGCAGCACCGTGTGGCCGCCCAGTTGCAAGGCTTCGAGCGGCTCGGTGGTGGCGTAGACGACGGTGGTTTTGCCTTCCGCGAACAGGGCGCCGAGCTCCTTGCGCAATTCTTCGCGCAGCTTGTAGTCGAGGTTCACCAGCGGCTCGTCGAGCAGCAGCAGGGCCGATTCCTTGATCAGCGCGCGCGCCAGCGCGGTGCGCTGTTGCTGGCCGCCGGACAGTTGCGCCGGCAGCTTGTCGAGGTGCGCCGAAATATGCAGGCGCTCGGCCATGCCCGCCACGCGGGTGCGGATCTCGGCCTCGGGCACGCGCTTGATGCGCAGCGGCGAGGCGATGTTATCGAACACCGTGAACGATGGGTAGTTGATGAACTGCTGGTACACCATCGCCAGGTCGCGCTGGCGCACCGGCAGGCCGGTCACGTCCTTGCCGCCGGCGATCACCTTGCCGTGCGTGGGCCGGTCCAGGCCCGCCATGACCCGCATCAGCGAGGTCTTGCCGGCCTGGGTGGTGCCCAGCAGGACGTTGATGGTACCGGGTACCAGTTCGAGCGACATGGGGTACAGGTGATCCTGCGCCCCATACTTCGTGCTCACGTTTTCCAATGACAGCTGCATTTCGTCTCCTGTTGTCGGGGCCTCGACCAACCTGCTGCGCGCTGCCATTTTCGCCCTGCGATGCTCACCGTACTTTCGTACGGCTGCGCTTCTCGGACAAAACTGGCATCGCTCGCTACGGTTTTTCGAGGCCCCTTTTCTCGTCTTTTACTGCATCCCTGTCGCGGGATTTGCTTGTTCTACTTGCGAAATTCGGTGATCCAGGCATCGACTGCGATGGCCGCATCGGCGGGCAAATGCAGGCCCAGTTTGGAACGGCGCCACAGCATGTCGGTCGCGGTGGTGGCCCATTCATGATCGATCCAGTACACCGCTTCGGCCTCGAACAGGCCGGGCACGATCTGCGCGCCCATGGCGGCGATGCTGCTGCGCTGGTCGATGACCAGGTGGATGCGGGTGCCGTAGGCGCGCGCGTAGCGTGCCACCAGCGCCGCCGGCAGCCACGCGTACTGCTTCTGCAGGTCGGCCACGAAACGGTCGAATTCGAGCACGCTGCGCTTGTCCGGCAGCGGACCATGCACGTCGCCGCCGGGCAGGCAGGCGTTGACGGTCCATGCTCCGTGGCTGTTGCCCAGCCTTGGCGCGATCAGGTCGACGGCCTGCTCGGCCAGTTTGCGGAAGGTGGTGATCTTGCCGCCAAAGATGGAGAGCATCGGCGCGCCCTTGTCATCGAGCTCGAAGGTGTAGTCGCGCGTGACATCGGAGGCGTCGCTCGACTCGTCGTCGAGCAGCGGACGCACGCCGGAGTAGCTCCACACCACGTCGGCCGGGGTGATGGGTTTGCTGAAGTAGCGGCTCGACAGCGTACACAGGTAGTCGATTTCGGCCTGGTCGATTTCGACCTTGCCGGCGTCGCCGTGGTATTCGAGGTCGGTGGTGCCGATCAGGGTAAAGTCCTGCTCGTACGGAATGGCGAACACCACGCGCCCGTCCGGGTGCTGGAAGATGTAGGCGTAGGGGTGGTCGAACAGGCGCCGCACCACGATATGGCTGCCCTTGATCAGGCGCACCGACTTGTCGGCCGGCCCCGGGTTGGTCCCCTGCAAGAAGCGCGAGGCCCAGGGCCCGGCGGCGTTGACGATGCAGCGCGCGCTGACATCGATGGCCGAACCGTCGGCGCGGCGCAAGCGCGCTTCCCAGCGCTCGCCCTGGCGCCGCGCCGACTCGCAGGCGGTGCGGGTAAACACGTGCGCGCCCTTGGCGGCGGCGTCGATCGCGTTGAGCACCACCAGGCGCGCATCGTCGACCCAGCCGTCGGAATACACGAAGCCGCGCGTAAAGTCGGGCTTGAGGGGCGTACCGGCCGCATGGCGGCGCAAGTCGATGCCTTCGGACCCGGGCAGCAGTTCGCGCCGCGCCAGGTGATCGTACAAAAACAGGCCGGCGCGGATCATCCACGCCGGGCGCTGGCCCTTGTCGACCGGGGTGACGAAGCGCATCGGCCACATGATGTGCGGGGCGGCGCGCAGCAGCACTTCGCGTTCGATCAGTGCCTTGCGCACCAGGCCGAATTCGTACTGCTCCAGATAACGCAGGCCGCCGTGAATCAGCTTGGTGGCCGCCGACGAGGTGTGCGAGGCCAGGTCGTCCTTCTCGCACAGGACCACGGACAGGCCGCGCCCGGCCGCGTCACGGGCGATGCCGGCGCCATTCACGCCGCCGCCGACCACCAGTACATCACACGCGATATTGCCCGCCTTGTCCATGTCGCTCTCGCTTCAATTGGGGATGTTGGAAACACTGCAAAGATAAACAATACGACAAGAACGAAAAAAATGAAACAACAATTTATGTGTTTGTTTTCGTTTTTGTTCGTTTGTGATAAATTTGACGCTTTTACAGGAGCCCACATGACGCTCAATCCACGCCAGCGCCGCATTCTCGACGCCGTGCGCCAGCAGGTGACGGTCTCGCTCGAAGCGCTCGCGCAGCAGCTCGAAGTGACGCCCCAAACCGTGCGGCGCGACGTCAAGCTGATGGAAGAAGCGGGCCTGCTGGCGCGCTACCACGGCGGCGTGGGCCTGCCTTCGTCGGTCCAGAACATCGACTACAGCGACCGCCAGGTGCTCAACGTGGACGCCAAGCGCCGCATCGCCAGCGCGGTGGCGGCGCAGGTGCCGTCGCACTGTTCGCTGTTGATCAATATCGGCACCACCACCGAAGAAGTGGCGCGCGCGCTGGTGCATCACCAGGGACTGCACGTGGTCACCAACAACCTCAATGTGGCGGCCATCCTGTGCGACAGCCCGGG
This sequence comes from Massilia genomosp. 1, assembly GCF_011682185.1. NCBI lineage: Bacteria > Pseudomonadati > Pseudomonadota > Betaproteobacteria > Burkholderiales > Oxalobacteraceae > Massilia > Massilia genomosp. 1. Next base: position 25,194 of record NZ_WHJF01000014.1, on the reverse strand, counting down.
CTGCGAAGTGATCCTGGCCGGCGGCGTGGTGCGCGGGCGCGATCGCGGCATCGTCGGCGAGACCACCATCGATTTCATCCGCCAGTTCAAGGTCGATATCGGCATCATCGGCATTTCGAGCATCGAGCCCGATGGCACCCTGCGCGACTTCGACCCGCGCGAGGTCAAGGTGGCGCAGGCCATCATCGAGCAGTCGCGCGCCGTGTGGCTGGTGGCCGACCACGACAAGTTCGGCCGCCAGGCCCTGATGCGCATGGCGCACGCCTCGCAGATCGACGTGCTGTTCACCGACGCCAAACCGCCCGAGGCCCTGGCCCGCGTGCTGCGCGAGGCCAAGGTTAATGTTGTAATTGCGCAATAATCAAGTTGAGCGCTGGGCCGCTGGCGGTTTTTGGGGGATGATTGATGTTACCCTGTCTCCCCCTGTTTTGTTAGCGAATGAGCATGTTGACTTTTCTGATGATTATTGCGGTGCTTGCGATCGTGGCCGGCGCCGGAGTGGCTGCTTACCTCTACCTGCAGCGCAGTCAAGTCAGCAGGCTGGCCGGCGATTTCAAGCTGTACGCACCCTACCTGGTCGAGCAAACGGCGCGCGTGCGCCTGCGCGTGCAGCCGCTGGGGCGTGAATACATCGGCGACGAAGACGCCCCGGCCTACGCCGAGATGAAAAAACTGTGGTCCGGGATGACCAACCACCGCATGAAACTGATCGGCACCTTTGCGTCCGACGAAAACGAGCGCGTGTACATCATCGGCCAGCACCCGGACAGCAAGATCGTCGGCCTGGTCGGCCTGCAACGCGGCATGCGCCCGTTCGTCGAATTCCTCAAGCTCTCCGGCAGCGGCACGGTGGGGGTGCTGAGCGGCGCGCCGGGTGCGCGCGCCATGCGCGTGGCCACCTTGACGGTCGAACCGAAGCCCAACCCGTCGTGGCGCGCGGCGGTCGAAGCGTTTGCCTCCACCGCGGAAGGACGCGCGCTCGACGTGAACAACCTGATCGTGCTGTTCGAACGCGTGCATTCGGCGCGCATGGATTACCAGCTCAAGGCCGCTCCGACCCTGGCCGAAATCAAAGCGCACGCCGCCGCCCAGGGCGCCGCCGACACCTTGCACGGCCAGCAGCTCGACCACGCGCTGGAAATGAACCACGTGGCATGGCGCGAGTCCGTGCAGGCGGCACTGCTCGACAACACCAGGCGCAAGCTCAAACTGACGGTCGATACCTGGTCGCGGCTGGAGCCGAAACTGATCGTCATCCACGCGGGCATGGATCCCGACGACGTCCTCGCCACGCTGGCGGAATATCCCTCGCTCGATGCCCTGGGCGTGCAGCTCAAGGCCCAGGAATTGGGACCGCTGGAGATCTTCGAAGGCCTCAACGAGCAGCTCCCGACCGCCGACCGGCGTCGCCTTGTGGTGAAACTGAGCTCGCCGGTGGCGGCCGCCATCTATGCGCGCGCCGGCGCAATGCAGTCGGCCGGCGTGCCGCCGCAGGCGCTGGCCGCTTAAGCGGGCACGCGCTTGCTTGGCCTGCGCACAAGGCGCGCCAGGACAATGCCAGCACCGGGGGCCAGGCGGACGCGATCAGTGAGCGTGTCCGCAGCCCTTGTGTACGCTGACGGCGCCCGGCAGCTCGGCACCCGGTTCGCGGCCGGCGTCGCCGTCGAAACCGGCGGCGTGCAGGCGCGCCAGGTAATCGGCCCACAAGGCGGCCTGCTCGTTACCTAGCTTGTACAGGTAATCCCACGAGAACAGGCCGGTGTTGTGGCCATCCGAGAAGGTCGGCTGCACCGCGTAGTTCCCCACCGGTTCGAGCGCGGTGACGCCCACATTGCGCTTGCCCAGCTGGAGCACTTCCTGCCCTTGCCCGTGGCCGCGCACTTCGGCCGACGGCGAGTACACGCGCAGCAGCTCGAACGAAATCGAAAAACTGCTGCCGTCGTCAAAGGCGATATCGAGTACGCGGGACTTCTGGTGGACGGTCAGTGCGGTCGGGTTCATGCTGGTTTTTCCATGCGGCGGACGATGTCGTCCGCCAGTTTCGGCAGCAGCGCGCGGCGCTCCGCCAGGGTCGGTTCTTCGGTTGCGCGCACCGCCACCGTCCACACGGGATTGGGGAAGTGCGCATCGTCGGCGTAGCGGGCAATGACGTGCCAGTGCAGGTGCGGCGTCATGTTGCCAAGGCTGGCGACGTTGATCTTATCGGGCTTCATCACATCGCGCAGCGCCAGTTCCACGTGCCACACCGCGTCGGTAAGGAGCAGGCGGTCCGACGGCGCCAGGTCGGTCATCTCCTTCACGTGATCGTTCCAGATCACGCGGCAAAAACCCGGATAGGCGGCGTCGTCGACCAGGATGATCGACAGCTTGTCGTCGCGCCAGATCGGTTCGACCGCCAGTTCGCACAGTTCACAACTCATACCAGTACCCTCTCGATGCCGCCGTTGTTGGCGCGGGCCACGTACTCGGGCAACCAGTTTTCGCCCAGTTTGTGGCGCGCGATTTCGATGACGATGTAGTCGGCGGTGGTGCCGGCATCGTCGTTGTAACGCGACAGGCCTTGCAGGCACGATGGGCAGCTGGTCAGGATCTTGACATCGCCGGTAAAGCCGTCGGCGCGCAGCTTGTCGGCGCCCTTCTCCATCTCGCTTTCCTTGCGGAAGCGCACCTGGGTGGCGATGTCGGGACGCGACACGCCGAAGGTGCCGGACTCGCCGCAGCAGCGGTCGTTCTTTTCGATCTTGACGTTGTCCACCGTCGACACCAGCGCGTTGACGGTCTTGACCGAATCCTGCAGCTTCATCGGATTGTGGCAAGGCTCGTGGTACATGTAGCGCGTGCCGCTGACGCCTTCGAGCTTCACGTCTTTTTCGAGCAGGTACTCGTGGATGTCCATGATGCGGCAACCAGGGAAGATCTTGTCGAACTCGTAGGTGGCCAATTGGTCGTAGCAGGTGCCGCACGAGACCAGCACGGTCTTGATGTCGAGATAATTGAGCGTGTTGGCCATGCGGTGGAACAGCACGCGGTTATCGGTCATCATCTTGTCGGCCTTGTCGTACTGGCCGGCGCCGCGCTGCGGATAGCCGCAGCACAGGTAACCCGGCGGCAGCACGGTTTGCACGCCCACTTCCCACAGCATGGCCTGCGTGGCCAGGCCCACTTGCGAAAACAGCCGCTCCGACCCGCAACCGGGGAAGTAGAACACCGCTTCGGTATCGGCCGTGGTCACCTTCGGGTTGCGGATGATCGGGATGATCTTGTCGTCTTCGATGTCGAGCAGCGCGCGCGCGGTTTTCTTGGGCAGGTTGCCCGGCATTTTCTTGTTGATGAAGTGGATCACCTGCTCGCGCACCGGCGCCTTGCCGGTGGTCGGCAGCGGCGCGCGGGTCTGCTTTTTCGCGAATTTTTTCAGCACGTTGTGGCCGAAGCGCTGCGCCTTGAAACCCCAGCCGGCCATGACCTGGCGCGTGGCGTTGATGGTCACCGGGTCGGTGGCGTTGAGGAAGAACATCGCCGCCGCATTGGCCGGCCGGAAGGTCTTCTTGTTCATCTTGCGCAGCAGGTTACGCATGTTCATCGAGACGTCGCCGAAATCGATGTTGACCGGGCATGGCGTGACGCACTTGTGGCACACGGTGCAGTGGTCGGCCACGTCTTCGAATTCTTCCCAGTGCTTGACCGAGACGCCGCGCCGGGTCTGCTCTTCGTACAGGAACGCTTCGATCAGCGAGGACGTCGCCAGGATCTTGTCGCGCGGCGAATACAGCAGGTTCGCGCGCGGCACGTGGGTGGTGCATACCGGTTTGCATTTGCCGCAGCGCAGGCAATCCTTGATGCTGTTGGCGATCTCGCCGATATCGCTCTGCTGCATGATCAGCGACTCGTGGCCCATCAGGCCGAACGACGGCGTGTAGGCGTTGCGCAGGTCGGCCCCGAACTCGGGCAGGTTGAGCAGCTTGCCCTTGTTGAAGCGCCCTTCCGGATCGATGCGCAGCTTGTAGTCGCGGAATTCGCCGATTTCTTCTTCGGTCAGGAATTCGAGCTTGGTGATGCCGATGCCATGCTCGCCCGAGATCACGCCATCGAGCGAACGCGCCAGTTTCATGATGCGGCCCACGGCTTCGTGCGCGTCCTGCAGCATGGCGTAGTCGTCGGAATTGACCGGCAGGTTGGTATGCACGTTGCCGTCGCCGGCGTGCATGTGCAGCGCCACGAACACGCGCGAACGCAGCACCTTCTGGTGGATCGCGGTCGATTCGTCGAGAATCAGCTTGTAGGCGGCGCCGTTGAAGATCTGGCGCAGCTGCGCGCGGATCTCCTGCTTCCACGAGACGCGCACGGTGCGATCCTGCACCACGTCGAACAGGGTGGCGTCGGGCTGCTGCGCCAGGCGCTCGTCGAACACCACGTCGAGGCGGTCCAGGCCGATGGCGCGCAGGGCGTCGCGCGCGCCGGCCAGCGGCTGGTCGAGTTGCGCCAGCAGCCAGGTCCAGCGCGCATGCACGGCGCCGAGCAGTTCGCTCGCTTGCTGCACGCGGTCGCCCAGCATCTCTTCGTCGCCGATCGATTCGCCCGAGGCGTCGTCGCTTTTACCGACCGGCAGGTTACCGGCGGCGAAAAACGCGCGCAGTTCGTCGGTCAGTTGCAACTTGTTCTTGATCGACAGTTCGATGTTGATGCGCTCGATGCCGTCGGTGTATTCGCCCATGCGGTTCAGCGGAATGACCACGTCTTCGTTGATCTTGAAGGCGTTGGTATGGCGCGCAATGGCCGCCGTGCGGGCGCGGTCGAGCCAGAACTTCTTGCGCGCTTCCGGGCTGACGGCGACAAAGCCTTCGCCCACGCGGGTGTTCGCGATGCGCACCACTTCCGAAGCGGCTTGCGCCACCGCGTTCTCGTCGTCGCCGACGATGTCGCCGAACAGCGCCATCTTCGGCAGCACGCCGCGTTTCGACTTGGTGGCGTAACCGACCGCGCGCAGATAGCGCTCGTCCAGATGCTCCAGGCCCGCCAGGCGGATGGTGGCGAACGACGGGCCGCCCTTGGCCGGCAAGCCATCGAGATAATCCTTGATTTCGACGATCGACGGAATCGCGTCGCGCGCCTGGCCGAAGAATTCGAGGCAGACGGTGCGCGCGTACTTCGGCATCTTGTGCAGGATCCAGCGCGCCGACGTGATCAAGCCATCGCAGCCTTCTTTCTGGATGCCCGGCAGGCCGGACAGGAATTTGTCGGTGACGTCCTTGCCCAGGCCTTCCTTGCGGAAGCGCTTGCCTTCGATGACCAGCATCTCGGTCTTGAACGGCGCGTCCCTGGCTTCGCCGCGCACGTTCGGGTGGGTCCATTCGAGCTTGAAGGTGGCGGTCGGCGCGTCGTGGATCTTCGACAGATTGTGGCCGATGCGGGTCACGTCCAGCCAGTCGCCGTTCGGGTCGACCATCTTCCACGAAGCCAGGTTGTCGAGCGCCGTGCCCCACAAGACCGCCTTCTTGCCGCCGGCGTTCATGGCGACGTTGCCGCCGATGCAGGATGCTTCCGCCGACGTCGGATCGACCGCGAACACGAAGCCGGCCTTTTCGGCGGCGTCGGAGACGCGCTTGGTGACCACGCCGGCGCCGGAATGGATGGTCGCATATTCATGGTCCACGCCGGGCAGCATGGTCATTTCGACTTCACCCAGGGTGACCAGTTTTTCGGTGTTGATGACCGCCGACATGGGCGTGAGCGGAATGGCGCCGCCGGTGTAGCCGGTTCCTCCGCCGCGCGGGATGATGGTCAGCCCGAGTTCGATGCAGCCCTTGACCAGGCCCGCCATTTCGTCTTCGGTGTCGGGCGTGAGCACCACGAACGGGTATTCGACGCGCCAGTCGGTGGCGTCGGTCACGTGGGCGACGCGCTTCATGCCGTCGAAGCAGATGTTGTGCTTTTCGGTGTAGCGGCCCAGGACCTTGGTGGTGCGCTTGCGCAGGTCCCAGGTCTGGCGGAATTCGTTGCCGAAGTCTTCCACCGCCTTGGACGCCGCCTTGAGCAGCTTTTCCACGTTGGCGCTGCGCGCGCGCGCCACTTCGAAGGCGGCGGGGTCGCCACCGTCCTCATCGACGCCGGCGCGGCGCTTGTCGACTTCGGCCAGGCGGTGATGCAGCGCGTCGATCAGTTCCTGGCGCCGCTTCGGGTTGTCCAGCATGTCGTCCTGCAGGTAGGGATTGCGCCGCACCACCCAGATATCGCCCAGCACTTCGTACAGCATGCGCGCCGAGCGGCCGGTCTGGCGCGAACCGCGCAATTCGTCGAGCAGCTCCCAGGACGACTCGCCCAGCAGGCGGATCACGATTTCGCGGTCCGAAAACGAGGTGTAGTTATAGGGGATTTCGCGCAGGCGGGTCGCGGCGTGACCGTTTGGCGTTTCGGCCAGGAGTGCTTGGATTTGTGCGGGGGCGTTCATGTATTGGTGGACTATGTGGACTGACCCTAAGGGAGTTCATTCTAGCGTATTGCGCTGCACCACGCAGGAAGGGCCATCGCTTTTGCATAGACGGCGAGGGGAATGCGCGCAAACAAAACGATGGCAATTTGAGAAAATTACAATATTTTAGAGAATCTGATCAGCCTTATGGCGATCAAAATTCAGCCCATTCTTGAATTTCCAATATGAAATACTGAATCAACGCTCAGCCATCGACTTGCGCAGCGCGTCAACATAGCGCTCGCTGACGGGGACCAAGGCGCCGGTGCGCAGGGTCAGGCGATACGCACCGTCGCCCACCACCTCCAGGTTCGCGGTCTGGCCGGCGCGCACCACGGCGCTGCGATGCACGCGCAGAAAATGGGCCGGGTCGAGATGGCACAACAGGCGGCTCAGGGGCAGCCGGTGCATCACGCTGCGCATGGCCAGGTGCAGGTTGACGTAGTTACCGCAGGTTTCGATCCAGTCGACGTCGGCCAGTTCGATGCACTCGATGCGCCCGACCGAGCGCACGCTCACCTGGCGCCAGTACTGCTCCGCCGCGCCGGCGTCGGCCCAGGCGCGCAGCGCGGCGCCGTAGGCCGGCCGCTGGCGCAGCTCCAGCATCGCTTCGGCGCGCGCCAGGGCAGCGGCCAGGCGCGCGTCATGCACGGGTTTGAGCAGGTAATCGAGGGCATGCACCTCGAATGCTTCGAGCGCAAAAGCGTTATGCGCGGTGACGAAAATGACCAGCGGCGGATTGACCATGGCGGCCAGCGCGCGCGCCAGCACCAGGCCCGAGTCGCCCGGCATCTGGATGTCGAGGAAGACCACGTCGATATCCTGCGCATTCACGAGCGCCTGGGCCGAGGCCGCGCTGGCGCACTCGCCGGCGACCTGCCAGCGTGGATGGTCGGCCAGGGCGTAGCGCAGGTTGACGCGGCCCGGTTCCTCGTCGTCGACGATCAGTGCGCGCACGGTCATGGCTCGGGCGCGTGCAGCGGCATGCGGATATCGACCACGAAGCGGCCGTCCTGCGGGCCGGTTTGCAGCGAGGCGCGGTCGCCATACGCCAGATCCAGGCGCTCGCGTACGTGGCGCAGCCCCAGGCCAAGGCCCGGATTGGCCGAGCGCGCGGCGCTGGCGGGGTTCGACACGTGGATCGCCAGGCGGCCGGCATCGGCGGCAAAAACGACGCGGATGTCGCTCGGGCTGTCGTGGCAATCCAGGTCATGGCGCAGCGCGTTTTCGATCAGCGGTTGCAGCAGCAGCGGCGGGATGTCGGCGCCCAGCACGGCCTCGCTGTCGCCATCGATGCGCACGTGCAGGCGCGCACCGTAGCGCAGGCGCTGCAAGGCCAGGTAATCGTCCAGGAACTGGCGCTCCTCGCGCAGGCCGACGTGATCGCGCGCGCTGGCCTCGAGCGCATAGCGCAGCAGGGCGCTCAAGTGGTTGATGCCGTCCAGCGCCACCCGCTTGTCGTCGGAGCGGACCAGCGCGCTGATGGCGTTGAGCGCGTTGAACAGAAAATGCGGTTCGAGCTGCCCGCGCAGGGCCAGCAAGCGTTGCTGCTCGAGTTCGAGGCGCAGGTTCAGATTGTCGCTCTGCGCGCGCATCCAGGCCTGCTCGCGCCGTCGCCCTTCGCGCCAGCTGCACGCTGCCACCACGGCCACGAACGTAAACGTGACCCACACCAGCGCCATGAACTGGCCGATTCCCGAGCGCGCCAGCGCGGCCTGGAGCAGCGGCGCCAGTCCGGTCAGCGTGCCGCCATCGAATTGTGTGAGCATGGCGCCATTGAGCATTTCGAACGGCGTAAATAGGGCTGCGGCCAGCAGGTAGGCGACCAGGATGCGCGGCACGCTGCCCAGCACCGCCGGGCGCAGGGTAAACAAGGCGTAGCAGGCAAAGCTCATCGTCATCAGCAGCAGGTGCTCGCGCCACCACAGCCAGAACATAAGCATGTAGGACCTGCTGACGTCGGCGCGTTGCAGGTCGTCACTGTGATTGCCGGCGGCGCCGATCGCACACAGCACCGTCCAAATCAACACGATCGTGACGAAAGCCTTGGGCAGGCTGGTTTGCGGGGGCTGGTTCTGTGCGGTGATCATCGATGCAAAGTATACCAGCGCCACCCGGCCATTTTTCTGGCATGCTGCGGCCTTCGTCATCCAGTTCCGGCGACTCGTCACATACCGGTATTGCGCGGCAGGCCGAGCGGACACAATCGTCGCTCCTCTCAACCACTTGATCGTTCATGAAATACTCTCTCGTTTTGTCCGCGCAGGCGCTTGCCCTGCTGTCTTCCTTCAGTCACGCCGCGCACGCCCAGGATGCCGGCGGCGCCATCGCCAAGGTCGAAATCAACGGTGCCGGCAGCGCCAATGTGCGGCGCGACGACACCGCCGCGCGCATCGTGGTGGGGCGCGACGAGATAGCGCAGTACGGCGACACCTCGCTGTCGGCTGTGCTCAAGCGCCAGAGTGGCGTCTCGCTGAGCGGCGGCGAAATCCGCATGCGCGGGCTGGGCGCCGGCTACACCCAGCTGCTGGTCAACGGCGACCCGGTGGCGGCCGGGTTTTCGATCGACAGCATCGCCCCGGCGATGATCGAGCGGATCGACATTGTGCGCACGGCCACGGCGGAACTGGGCTCGCAAGCCATCGCCGGGACCATCAACGTGATCCTCAAGAAGGGTAACGCGCCCAATCAGCGCGACGTGAAATCAGGGGTCAACCTGCTGGCGGGGCGGGGCGAGCCGTCAGTGTCGATGCAATGGGGCGAGCGTGCCGGCGACCTGGCGTATTCGCTGGCGGCCGAGATGGCGCGTACGGGTTCCGACATCCGTGACCGGACGCTGGAGACCGTCACCGGCGCGGAAGGCACGCCAGCCGCGCGGCGCGAACTGCGCGATACGATCTCGTTCCGCACGGCGCGCCTGAACCTCACGCCGCGTCTGAACTGGACCCTGGCGCAGGGGGGCAGTGTGGCGTGGCAGACCTTCATCGACCTGTCGCGCGCGTCCAACCATGGCAACAGTGTAGAAACCACGTTCGCCGGGGCCAGCACCGACTATCCGGTCAACAATTTCGGGCTGACAGGGAACTTCGTCTCCGCCCGCAGCGACATCACCCTGGCGCGCAATGTCGGCACCGGGGGCAAGCTGACGGTCAAGGCGGGCCTCAATCACAACAAGCGCGAATCGGATTATTTGTTCCAGGGCGCGGGCGCGTCGCGCACGCTGGCGCGCAAGGTGCTGTCGGACGCGCTCGAAGACAGCGCCATCGTGAGCGGAAAATACCTGGCGCCGCTCGTTCCCGGCCACGACATCGGCATCGGCTGGGAAGGCGGTCGCACCCGGCGCTCCGAATCGCGGCGCCAGAACGACAGCACCGCCACCGGCGCGTACCTGTCGCAGCTCGACGAAGACTACCGCGCGGTGGTCGGCCGCCTGGCCCTGTTCGCGCAGGACGAATGGACCGTCTCGCCGCGCCTGCAGGCTTACCTGGGCCTGCGCTGGGAAGGGCTGGACACGGCTACCCGCGGCCGCGCACTGGAAGAAGTGAGCAGCAAGTCGTCGGTGCTCAGCCCCATCACGCAGTTGCTGTGGAAGTTGGACGGCAAGGACCAGCTGCGTTTTTCGCTCTCGCGCACCTACAAGGCGCCGACGATCCGCAACCTGGTGCCGCGCCGCTATACGGTCAACAACGCCAACGGGCCGACCAATCCGGACGTGCGCGGCAATCCGGCACTTAAGCCGGAACTGGCGTGGGGGATCGACACGGCCTACGAATCCTACTTCGGCAAGAGCGGCGTGGTCAGCGTGTCGGCCTATGCGCGCCGGATCGATGCGGTGACGGTGCAGGCGCTGTATCAGGAAAACGGCGCATGGATCTCCACGCCCTTCAACAACGGCAAGGCCAAGGTGGCGGGACTCGAATTCGATGCCCGCTTCCCGCTGCGCAGCGTGCTGCCGGCGGCGCCGGACATGGACCTGCGCGCCAACGCCGCGCGCAACTGGTCGCGCCTGGACGCGCTGCCGGGGCCGGATAACCGGCTGGGCGACCAGGCGCGCGTCACTGCCAATATCGGCGTCGATGCGCGTATCGCGGCGCAGTACACGGCGGGGCTGAACCTGAACCTGCAATATGGCGGGGCCACGCAAATGAGCCGCTACCTGCGCAGCGATACGGGGCCGGTGCGCGTGCTCGATGTGTATGGCGTGTGGAAGATGGCTGCGAAAACGCAGCTGCGCGTGTCGGTGGCCAATGCGCTGCACCGTGACCGCCGCAGCGGCAGCGGGTATGCCGATGCCGACGGCGGCAACACGCGCGTGGGACGCGCCTCGTCGGTGGCGCTGCTGCGGATTGTGCTGGAAACGAGTTTGTAGGCGTCAGAACAGCATGTGCCAGAAGTTCGACAGCGACTCGCCGAGTCCCTTCCAGAAGCTGTCCGGCACATACAACAGCGCGCTGGTCATGGTCAGGTAGCGGGCGAATTTGCCGATCGCCATATAGCCAAGGCTCGGCCAGAACGGCAGGTGCAGCCAGCCACCCAGCGTACACAACGGGTCGCCAATCCCGGGCACCCACGACAGCAGCATGGTCTTGGCGCCGTAGCGCGCCAGCCAGGCGAACCAGCGCGACTTGCGCTCTTTTGCAAACGCCACCTTGGCGCGGTAACCGATGAAGTAATCGAGCGCTCCCCCGAGCGTGTTGCCCAGGGTGGCCACCAGGATGGCCGGCCAGAACATGCCCGGATTGGCCTTGATCACGGCGAACACCGCCGGCTCCGACCCGAGCGGCAGCAAGGTGGCCGAGATAAACGCAATCACGAAGACCGAGCTGAGCCCGACCGCGGGAGCGGCCAGCAATTTGAGCAGCCAGAGGACAGCGGATTCGATCATGGAGGCACTTTGATGACTGCTGAAGCCGTCCATTATAATGAGGAAAAACTATTGCAACGACACGATACGCCGAGCCCGCCACCCGGAACCGCGCATCGCACTGCAAGCCTCGGTCATCCGCCGACAACACAGTCCAGCGTCAACAGCATCGCGTTCCGGATTTTCCGGCCCAGAATCACTTTGTTTGCAGACTATGACTATCGACTACCTCAAGAAAATCCTGACCGCCCGCGTCTACGACGTCGCCACCGAAACGCCGCTCGAATTCGCGCCGATCCTGTCGCAACGCATGGAGAACCGGATTTACTTCAAGCGTGAAGACATGCAGAGCGTATTCAGTTTCAAGCTGCGGGGCGCGTACAACAAGATGGCCAACCTGGCGCCGGCACAGCTCAAGCGCGGCGTGATTTGCGCCTCGGCCGGCAACCACGCCCAGGGCGTGGCCCTGTCGGCCGCCAAGACCGGCTGCCGCGCGGTGATCGTCATGCCCACCACCACGCCGAGCGTGAAGGTCGATGCGGTCAAGGCCTTCGGCGGCGCCAATGTGGAAATCATTTTGCACGGCGACTCCTACACCGACGCCTATCACTTCGCGCTCACGCTCGAAAAAGAACAGAATCTCGCCTTTGTACACCCGTTCGACGACCCGGACGTCATCGCCGGCCAGGGCACGGTGGGCATGGAAATTTTGCGCCAGCATGCGGGACCGATCCACGCGATCTTTGTCGCCATCGGCGGCGGTGGCCTGATCGGCGGTGTGGCCGCGTATGTGAAACAGATCCGCCCGGACATCAAGATCATCGGCGTGCAGTCGACCGATTCGGACGCGATGGCGCGCAGCCTGAAAGCCGGCGAGCGCGTGACCCTGCCCGATGTGGGCCTGTTCGCCGACGGCACCGCGGTGCGCCTGGTGGGCGAAGAAACCTTCCGCCTGGCGCAGTTGTATGTGGACGAGATCATCCTGGTCGATACCGATGCGATCTGCGCGGCGATCAAGGACGTGTTCCAGGATACGCGCTCGATCCTGGAGCCTTCCGGCGCGCTGGCTGTGGCCGGGGCCAAGGCGTATATCGAGCGTTCGGCGATGAGCAAGAACCCGGTGCGCGGCGAAACGCTGGTGGCGATTGCCTGCGGCGCCAACATGAACTTCGACCGCCTGCGCTTCGTGGCCGAGCGCGCGGAGCTGGGCGAAGCGCGCGAGGCGGTGTTCGCGGTGACCATTCCCGAGCAGCGCGGCAGCTTCAAGCGTTTCTGCGCGCTGATCGGGCCGCGCAATGTGACCGAGTTCAATTACCGGATCAGCGATGCGGCGCAGGCGCATGTGTTCGTGGGCGTGCAGATTGCCAGCCGCGGCGAATCGGGCGTGCTGGCGCGTACCTTCGAGCAGAGCGACTTCAAGACGCTGGACCTGACCCATGATGAACTGGCCAAGCTGCACATCCGCCATTTAGTGGGGGGCAAGAGTGCGTTGGCCCATGACGAACTGCTGTATCGTTTCGAATTCCCCGAGCGTCCGGGCGCGCTGATGCGCTTCCTGGACAGCATGGCGCCGAACTGGAATATCTCGCTGTTCCATTACCGTAATCAAGGCGGCGATGTGGGGCGCATCCTGGTGGGCTTGCAGGTGCCGGCGGAAGAAATGGAACAATTCCGCCAGTTCCTCACCACGCTCGGCTACCGGCATTGGGATGAAAGCGCCAATCCGGTGTATAAGATGTTTTTGGGGTGATGCACGTGCCGACGAGACGTCATCGTCGCACCCGGCATGCCCCCGCACCACGCTCCGTCGTCCCCGCGAAGGCGGGGACCCAAGTTCGTTCCGCAGTTGCAGACGGCTAAACGAACTTGGGCTCCCGCCTACGCGGGAGCGACGGAGCTTACGTTATCGACTAAATATATATGACCAACACCGCCGACCTGTCCCCCCTGGGCAAAACCTCCGCCTACCAAACCCAGTACGCGCCGGACTTGCTGTTCCCGATCCCGCGCCAGGGCAAGCGCGATGAGCTCCAGCTCACCGGCACCCTGCCCTTCTTCGGCGTCGATATCTGGAACGCCTACGAAATCTCCTGGCTGAACATGCGCGGCAAGCCGCAGGTGGCGATCGCCACGATCACGGTGCCGGCCGAGTCGCCCAACATCGTCGAATCGAAATCCTTCAAGCTGTACCTGAACTCCTTCAACCAGACGCGCCTGTCCAGCAGCGACGCCTTGCTGGCCCTGCTGCGCGAAGACCTGGCCGGCGGCTTCGGCGCGCCGGTCCACATCACGCTGACCGAACCGCACGCCTTCGACACCGTCAAAATGGGCGAGCTCGATGGCATGCTGCTCGACCGCCTGGACGTCGAGATCGATCACTATTCGCCCTCGCCCGCCCTGCTCACCGCCGCCACGGGCGGCGCGCCGGTCGAGGAAAAACTGGTGTCGCACCTGCTCAAGTCGAACTGCCTGGTCACCGGCCAGCCGGACTGGGCCAGCGTACAAATCCATTACGTCGGCCCGCAAATCGAACAGGGCGGCTTGCTGAAATACCTGATCGGCTTTCGCGAACACAATGAATTCCACGAGCAATGTGTCGAACGCATTTTTACCGACATCCTGCGCCAGTGCGCGCCGCAAAAACTGGCCGTGTACGCGCGCTACACGCGGCGCGGCGGACTGGACATCAACCCATGGCGCAGCAACTTCAGCTCGGGTCGTCCACCCAATCTGCGCACCGCGCGCCAGTGATGTTTGAGGCAGCGCAAGGGGCCCGGTTTTCCCCCGCGTACACGCTTGACGGCATTACCCTGCGGGAATACCTTGGTCGGCAAGGGAACGAGTGTGCTTTTCGGGCGACAGGCGAAAGCCACCAACTTTATGATTGAACAACAATCGCGGACTCGTTCCCGGGCGCTGAAAAAACGGGCAGCAAGCACATGAAAAATGGCGAACTGCATCAAGGACCAGCATTTGTGTGCAAAATCCTCAATTTCGTGCCGGAAATTCAAATTTTCGACACCCGGCTTGGTCTCGGTTTTCCCGTCTTGCGTGAATCGCTATTCCACTTGCGATATGTCAATGCGAACTTGACATGAATCGACGACGAATTCCGATTACACAGCTGAAAAACAGGCCTATAATTCTGGCTCGCAAGCACCCTTGTGCCTCGCATCAATACTCAGCGTTATGACAAACCTTAGCAAAATTTTATCGCTCGAGAACGTGTTGCTTGATCTCGAAGTCTCCAGCAAAAAGCGTGCTTTCGAGCAAGCCGGGCTGATCTTCGAGAACAACTGCGGAATCGCCCGCTCGACCGTTTCCGACAACCTGTTTGCGCGCGAGCGCCTCGGTTCTACCGGCCTCGGCCATGGCGTGGCTGTGCCGCACGGCCGCATCAAGGGTAGCAAGAGCCTCAAGTCGCCGCTGGCCGCGTTTGTACGCCTGCTCGAACCGATTCCGTTCGAATCGCCCGACGGCCAGCCGGTCAACCTGCTGTTCTTCCTGCTCATTCCCGACCACGTGACCCAGCAGCACCTCGAGATTTTGTCCGAGATCGCCGAGATGTTTTCGGACGACGGATTCCGCACAGCGCTGGCGACCGATCCAGACCCCAAATCGGTTCACTCGCGCATCATCAATTGGCAACCAAGCCTGCAAGCACTGGGTTAAACTTCAAGGTGTCGGGCGCATTGGCGCCCTCACTTTTCTGAAGACCCGTTCATGCTGCAAACTCCGCTGACCATCCAACGGCTGTACGACGACAATCGCGAAAGTCTTCAGCTGGGCTGGTTCGCCGGCTTTCCGGGCGGCGAGCGCCTCATTTCGGGCGATGTCGCCTCGGCCGCCGACCAGGTCGGCCACCTGAACCTGATCCACCCCGGCCGCATCCAGGTGTTCGGGCATCAGGAGCTGACCTACTACCACCGCCTCAAATCGGGTTCGCGCAGCCATGTGATTGGCGAACTCATTTCCGGCGGGCCGCCGGCGCTGATCATCGCGCAGGGGCTCGATACCCCGCCCGATATCCTGGCCATCTGCGACGAGCAGAATATCCCCCTGTTTTCCACCCCGCTGCCGGCCGCGCAGGTGATCGACTTTTTGCGCGTGTACCTGTCCAAGAAACTGGCGCAGCGGATCATCATGCATGGCGTGTTCATGGACGTGCTGGGCGTGGGCGTGTTGATCACCGGCGACTCGGGCCTGGGCAAGAGCGAGCTGGGACTGGAACTCATTTCGCGCAGCCACGGCCTGGTGGCCGACGACGCGGTGGAGTTCTCGCGCATCGCCCCGAACATGATCGAGGGACGCTGCCCGGCGCTGCTGCAAAACCTGCTGGAAGTGCGCGGACTGGGACTGCTCGATATCAAGGCGATCTTCGGCGAGACGGCCGTGCGGCGCAAGATGCGCCTGAAATTGATCGTCCATCTGGTGCGCCGCAGCGCGCTGGAAGAAGAAGTCGAACGCTTGCCGTTCCTGTTCCCGACCGAGGATGTGCTTGGACTGCCGATCCGCAAAGTCGTGATCCCCGTGGCCGCAGGCCGCAACATCGCGGTGCTGCTCGAAGCGGCAGTACGCAATACGATCCTTCAACTGCGAGGCATCGACACCTTACAGGAATTCATGGAACGGCAACGTCAGGCGATGAGTTCAGACTAGGCCTGTTTACGGAGTGTACTCTTGCAAGAGTACACCGTTCCGCAGGCACGGAGCGATGCTCCGTGAATTGCCTGCTTCACCAGGCAATGAGTTCAGACTAGGCCTGTTTACGGAGTCTGCCCTTGCAAGGGCAGACCGTTCCGCAGGCACGGAGCGATGCTCCGTGAATTGCCTGCTTCACCAGGCGATGAGTTCCGACTAGGCCTGTTTACGGAGTGTACTCTTGCAAGAGTACACCGTTCCGCAGGCACGGAGCGGTGCTCCGTGAATTGCCTGCTTCACCAGGCGATGAGTTCCGACTAGGCCTGTTTACGGAGTGTACTCTTGCAAGAGTACACCGTTCCGCAGGCACGGAGCGATGCTCCGTGAATTGCCTGCTTCACCAGGCGATGAGTTCAGATTAAACCCTAGCTGTATGCACAGGTAAGCACCACGACCGTTGTAAAATCCCTGTTGCCTCGTGAGAATGATGCATAGTGCTTGAGCAAAGCCCACCCGCATGGGGTATCATCGGGCCTATGCGCATCGTACTCATTACAGGTATTTCCGGATCGGGCAAGTCGGTCGCCCTCAATGTCCTCGAAGACGCAGGCTACTACTGCGTCGACAATCTTCCGCCCGCCCTGTTACCGAGCCTGATCGACGCGCTCATCGCCGACGGCACCGCTTGCGCCGCCGTCGCGGTCGATGCGCGCAGCGCCCGGTCGCTGGTCGAACTGCCCGCCAATATCCGCCTGCTGAAAGACCAGGGACACGACATCAAGGTCATGTTCCTGACCTCGAACACGCACTCGCTGGTGGCGCGCTTTTCCGAAACGCGGCGCAGCCATCCGCTGTCGCACCAGCTGCGCCCCGACGAAAACCCGGCCTCGCGCCGCACGCTGATCGAGTGCATTCTCGAAGAGCGCGAGCGCCTGTCGGCCATCGAGCAGCTTGGCCATGTGATCGACACGTCCGACCTGTCGGCCAACAAGCTGCGCGCGTGGATCAAGGAACTGGTCGAGATCGAGCGCGCGCCACTGACGCTGTTCTTCGAATCGTTCGCCTTCAAGCTCGGCGTGCCGCTCGACGCCGACTTTGTGTTCGACGTGCGCGCCCTGCCGAATCCCTATTACGACCTGACCCTGCGCCCGCTCACCGGCATGGACGCGCCGGTCATCGCTTTTCTGGACGCGCAGCCCAGCGCCGCCGACCTGCTGGAAGATATCCGCAGCTTCGTCGAGAAGTGGCTGCCGTCGTTCAAGACCGACAACCGCAGCTACCTGACCGTGGCGCTCGGATGCACGGGCGGCCAGCATCGCTCGGTGTACATGGCCGAACGCCTGGCCGCCTATTTCAGCCCGACCGAACGAGTCGTGCTGCGGCACCGCGAACAGTCCTGAGTAAGGAGCTGACTTCATCGGCTCACTTGGGCCGTTCAACATCGTGTTCGAAGGTGATGCGCAACGCCGTGCCGGGCATCAGTTCGCGCCGGGTGCTGCGGCTGCCATAGGTCGATTGCGATACGCGCGGCCGGTCCAGCACATTGCCCAGCCCGACCCGCAAGCGCGTCTGCTTGCCCCCTCCCCACAAGACATACATATCGAGCAGGCGCGTGCCGCCGTTCGCTTCGCTCCATTCGGGTGCGTAGCGCGTGCGCGCGCCGCGCTCGTAGGTGAAGCTGGCGCCGAACGCCAGCGCCGTCCGCACGTCGATGCCCACGCTGGCCGTCAAGGGCGACTGGTCCGCCAGCCGGTTATCCGGCCCCGCCACCTTGTCGATGCGCGACCAGTTGCGCGCCACGTTGCCATTGAATGATGCTTGCGCAAAACCGGGCAGCGGCAGCTTCGCTTCGAGCGCAATGCCGCGCGCGCTCGCCCTGCCCTGGTTGGCCGGCGTCGATACCCACTGCGTCCCATCCTGGAACAAGCGCCCCACCGTCACGTCATCGATCTTGCGCAGGTACGCGCTGGCGGCCAGCAAGCCATCCTTGCCGACCTGGCGGTCGTAGCCGATGTCCAGGCCCCAGGCTTTTTCGGGCCGCAACGCGGGGTTGCCCTCGTTGTGCGGATTGGTGGGGCTGTTGTTGTTGTCGACCGTGTAGCGGCGCGGGATCAGGCTGCCCATGGTGGGCGCCTTGTAGGTGCGCGCCAGCCCCGCGCGCAGCTGGTGGCCGGGGGCCGGCTTGTAGAGCGCCTGCAGAAGCGGCGCGGGAATCGCGCTGCGCTGGCTGAGCGCCGCCACGCCGGCTTGCGCGACCGAGGTGCGCAGCGTTTCCCAGCGCGCGCCGGCCGAGAGCGACCACGCCGGGCTGATTTCCCAGTCGTCCTGCGCGAAGGCGCCGAAGCGGTCGATCACGCCGCGATAGCGGTTCTCGCTCAACTGCGGCGCCTCGTCGAAGCTATCGCGCTCGCTGCCCACGCGGGTCTGGCTGCGCGTGGTGTGGGCGCCATCCCAGCCGGCGCTGAGCGCGTGGCCGCCGCCCAAAGGCCGCGTCCAGGTGGCGCCCAGGTGATAACCGCCCTCGCGCAGGTCGGCGGTGACGATGTTCAGCGCCGGCGCGCGCCGTCCGTTCATCATGTCGCCGAACCCGAAGTCCGATTCGCGCCGGCTGCGGTGGATGCCGCCCTTCGCTTCGAGGCGCGCGCCCTCGCCCAGGCTGCGCGCCCATTCCAGGTCGGTCCGCAGCCATATCGCCGCTATATTGAACACAGCGGCGCGTTGCGGGTGCAGGGTCGGCGCGCCGATGTGGGTGGTTTCAAGCGCCCAGGCGTCGGTCGCGCGCCGGCTGTTGCTGATAAAGGCTTGCAAGCCGATGCTGTCGCCGTTGGCAAGCTTCCAGTTGGCGCGCGGCGACAGGCTGGCCAGGCGCGTGGTGTTGATTTCGTTCAGAAGCGTGCTGCGGCGCAGGCCGGGCGCCATTTCTTCTTCGCTCGATGGCGCCGGCACGGGCGCATACGACAGGCTGACCGGCACCGAGTAAGAAAGCGCATCGCTCTTGCCGCTCACCTCTCCGGAGAGGCTCGGCGAGCGCCGGCCGTGTTGCGTGTCCAGGCCGGCCTTGATGGTGGAACGCAGGCGCGTGGCCGACTTGCGCAGCACGATGTTCACGCTGCCGGCGATGGCCTGCATGCTGGTCGCCGCCGACGCGCCGCGCACGATCTCGATGCGCTCGATCAGTTCCGGCGCCAGCGATTCGAGCGAAAAGCCGCTGGGTGCGGCCACGCCGTTGAGCAGCACTTGCGTATAGCCGTTGCCCAGGCCGCGCAGGCGGATGTCGCTGGTGCGCCCGCCACCGTCGCCGATGGTGATGCCGGGCACGCGCTTGAGCGCGTCGCCGAGCGAGCGGTCGCCGTGGCGCATCAGCTCTTCGCGCCCGACCACCAGGCTGGCGGCGGTTTCCTCGCTGCGCTGGTCGTAACGCGCACCGGCTATCTCGATCCTGGGAATGACGTCCTCGGCCAGCGCCGGTAACGATAAAGCCAGCGCGCAAGCGCAGGCATACGGACGAATCTGCATGGGTTTCCTTCAGTGTCGTGTAGGGACGAGCGCGCGCACGGCGCTGCTGCGCCGCACGGAAAACCGCGCTTGACCAGAGGGGGGGTGTTTAGAGCCTGGCGGGACGCTTGCGCAGCGCCTGCGAGGTCGCGAGCGCGTCGAGGCCAGTCAACATTTGCTGCGGGTCGATGCGCTCACCATCCCTGAAAGCTTCCAGATGCAGGTGCGGGCCGGTGACTTTGCCGGTCGCGCCGACCAGGCCAATCGTCTCGCCGGCACGCACCACCTGGCCCGCTTCGACCGAGCGCACGCCCAGGTGCGCGTACAGCGAGCGCACGCCGTTGGCGTGTTCGATCAGGACCACGTCGCCGTACTGCGGCCCGCCCTCGTACTGCGCGGTCGATGCAAGCACCGTGCCGCCGGCGGCGGCCAGAATAGGGGCGCCGGTGCGGGCGGCGAAGTCGATGCCGTGATGGCCGCCTTCCAGGTTCTTGCGCGCGGCGCCGTAAAAGCTGGTCACGCGCACGCGCTCGAGCGGCATTTGCCACTGCTGCGGTGCGCCGGCGGCGGGCGCCACGACGCTGGCCGCCGGCGCGGACACGCCGGGTTCCGCCGCGCGCCACGCAAACGCCGGCTGCAGCAACAGGCTCGCGCCCAGCACCGAGGCCAGCGCAGTGGCCACCGCGGCCTTGCCCGGCAAGCCGGGTGCGCGCAAGCCCTGCTCGCGGATCAGGCCGACCCTGGCGCGCAGCGAGGCGGGAGTTCCGTGAACGAAGGCGATGCCCGCGCCAAGGCGGTCCTGCTGTACCGTTAGTTGAACCTTCAACTGGGCCACCAGCGCGGCCGCGTACTGCTTGCGCTGTTGCGCGGGACGGCCGGCCAGCACGGCGTGGTCGCACCCCAGTTCCTGCGCCCAGTTCAGGCGCCGGGTTAACACCGCGAACAGGGGATTGAACCAGAACAGCGTTTGCAGCAGCATGCTGGCGTGCAGCCACAGGGGGTCATGGCGCTTCCAGTGCGTCAGCTCGTGGGCGACAATCAGGCGCTGTTGCTCGTCGCTGAAACTGCGCAGATGGCGCGGCAGCAGCAGGTACGGACGCGCCAGGCCGGCCAGCATGGGCGAGATGGACGCCTCGGTTTCGCACACCCTCAGGCCGCGCCGCAGCAAGGCCGCCACCGGTTCGCCATCGAAGCCGGCGTGCTGCGCCAATGCCGTCGTATCGAGCGGATGGGCATGAGCGAGCAAGGCGCGCAGGCCGCGCTGCGCATGCACCCAGCGCGCGCCGCCGGCCAGCAAGCCGGCCACATACAGCGCCAGCCAGGCTTGCGCCAGCAGTTCGAGCGGGTCGATGTCGTCGTCAAGGCCATCGGCTTCGTACGCATCGGACTGCGGCTGCGCGAAAGACTGCGTGGCCGCCGGTGCGGGACGCGCGATCTCGATGGCGGGCAGCACGCTGTAGCTGGCGCTTTGCGGCAGCAGCGCCAGCACGAAAGCGCAGGCAATGGCGGCCTGCGACCAGAGCCACACCGAACGGTGCCCGGCCAGCACCGGCCAGACGCGCGTGGCAAGCGTGAGCAGCGCCAGGATGACAGCGGCGGCAATGCCGCAGGTGATGCTCGCTTTGAGGAAGGAAAAGGCGATCGCGTTCAACATGCTCAGTCCTTCGCGTCGGGCCAGTCTTGCAGCATCTGTTCGAGTTCGGCCAGCTCCTGCCGGTCGACCAGTTTACTGCCAGTGAACATATTGACCGGCAGCGGCGCGTCGATTTCCATCACGCGGCGGCCGAAGTCGCGGGCGAAGGCGGCCAGCGTGCTCACCTTGTCGAGCTGGGCGCGGTAGACCTGCACGCCGTGCTGCATGTCTTGCGCCACCATCTGCTTGTCGAGCATGCGTTCGAGCGTCTTGCGGGTCGAGGAAAACGACCAGTCCAGTTCCGCCACGGCGCGCTCGTGCAGTTCACGCGCGCTCAGGGGCTGGTCTTTCCAGAGGACTTTAAGCAGGCTCAGTTCTGAAACCGAAGGAATGGCTGACATGGGAATGCTCCACATTGTGACTGATGGGGCAAGTATGCGACATTTGTCACACGAGGTCAAGCGTCATGTTGCCAGTTGCAGATACCGTCAGGCCCTGGCGAATGAGCCTGGCAAACGACAGCACGCCGGTCAGCTTGTGCGGCCAAGCGCGTTCGTCCGGAGGCAGGGCTCAGTCAAGGTGGCGCAGCGGATGCGCCGCCGCCGGCCACACCGGCGCGAAGAAACGCTCGATCATCGGCGCGTCGACCTGATCGAGGCTGGCCGGGTTCCACCGGGGCGCATTGTCCTTGTCGATCACCAGGGCGCGCACGCCTTCGAGCACTTCGCCATGTTCAAAATTGTGGCGCACCACGCCGCGTTCCATGCGCAGGCAGCCGGCGACGTCGAGCGCGGCGCCGCGCAGCAGCAGTTCGCGCGTGACGCACATCATCAGCGGGGAACGCTGGCGCATCGCGGCCAGCGCCTTGTGCGCGAACTCGCCGTCGTCGCCTTCGAGCGAGGCCATGATGGCCGCCACCGAGGCGGCGCCGAAATGGCGGTCGATGCCGTCACGCTGCGCCTGCAGGGTGGACGCGCCCGCATCGACGGCGAACGGCGCCGCGAACGCCGCGATGGCCGCGCGCAGACCGGCGCCCGGGGTGGCGTCGATCAGCTCCTTGAGCTCGGCCATCCGCGCCTGCGGCACGAACAGGTCGGCCAAGCCCGCATACAAGGCGTCGGCCGCGCCGATGGTCAGCCCGGTCAGGCCCAGGTACTGGCCCAGCTGCCCGGGCGCGCGCGCCAGAAAATAACTGCCGCCCACATCCGGAAACAGGCCGATATTCACCTCGGGCATGGCCATCTTGGTTTTTTCGGTGACGATGCGGATGCGGCATTCCGGCCCGCCCTGGGCAATGCCCATGCCGCCGCCCATGACCACGCCATCCATCAGCGCGATATACGGCTTGGGATAAAAATGGATCAGGTGATTGAGCGCGTATTCTTCGGTAAAAAAATCTTCCAGCAAGGCGCTGCCGCCCATCGGCGTGGCATGGCCGCAATCGTGGAAAAAGCGGATATCGCCGCCGGCGCACAGCGCTTTGTCGCTGCTGCTGCCAATGACCACGGCGTCGATGGCGGCGTCAATACGCCATGCGCCCAGGATCGCGGCCAGGTCGCGCACCATCGCCAGCGACAGCGAATTGAGGGCCTTGGGACGGTCGAGGGTAATCACGCCGGTACGATTGGCAATGCGGGTCTGGACGAATTCGCTCATGGGGCTGGCCGGAAGAAGGAAGGAGCGCTATTTTATCGCGCATGGATGCAAAAAGGGCGCCACGCGGGCGCCCTTTGACGAATGGGACGGGGCCTGCTTATGCGGCCGACGGCGTCTCTTCTTCAGGCATTTCTTCAGGCATGTGCTTGATGGCCTGGTGATTGTGGTCCTGGACCTTGTTTTTGTACTTCATGACCTGGCGATCCAGTTTGTCGACCAGGGCATCGATGGCGGCGTAGAGATCGTGCGACAGGCTTTCCACATACACGGTTTTGCCCGACAGGCGCAGGTTGATCTCGGCCTTTTGACGTTTTTCTTTTTCCGTCAGGTTATCGACGGTGAGGATGACTGCGATATCGATCACTTGATCGAAATGGCGCCTTACGCGCTCAAGCTTGCTCTGTACGTATTCACGGATGGCTGGCGTTACTTCAAGATGATGTCCACTGATTGTGAGATTCATACACACACTCCTAATGATAATGGCACTTCTTGTTACTGTCGGTTCGTACGCTTGGCAGCGCAGAGGAACAGCTCTATTACCGCACGGACGATGTGATGCTGTTACGTCCGCAAAATTGCCAATCGATTAATAGGTTTAATGGGATTCAACTCCTTCAATTTTGTACCCGAGCAACTTTATCTCGTGTAGAACCAAGTGTATCAGTTATTTGGCATAGCACAAGGTAAGCACAAACCGGGAAAGATTCAAGGGAAAATACCCGATATATTCTGTGCGGTATAAGCTCGCGATACCGGCGGGATCGAAAAGTAGCAGAAAGCGGATCATCGTTTTGCGGCCGGCGGTTTCGCCTAGAATCGTCCCCCCGCCATTTATCCGAGCCGATCATGTTCAAGCGAACCGCCCCCCATTTCCTGCTGCGCCTGGCCCTGGCCGGCGCCCTGTGCGCCGCCGCCGCGCCGGCCCTGGCCGTTCTCAGTTTCGACATGAGCGTGAGCACCAAATTCACGGTGGCCACGCATGGCGACAACCCGCCGCCGGACGACATCAAGCAGTACAAGGTGGTGCTGGGCGAACGCTATGTGTCGGTGAGCGCGGCGGGCGAATCGATGATCTACGATTTTGCGCAGCGACGCCGCTATCGGGTCGACCTGGCCAGCGCCAGCTATGTCGACTATTCGCTGTTCGACGGCATCGGCTTTCGCAAGCCGGAACTGCTTCACCGCGCCGTCCTCGGCGAGAACCTGCGCAAGGCCGGGGTCGGGCCGGTGTTCGACCCGGTCTTCGACGAGCATAATCTGTCGCTCACTGCGGCCGGGCGCAAGCTGTCCGAATCGACCGAGGCCGGCGCCACCGTGCTGGCGGTGGACGGCAACCCGCTGGCGCGCATCCCGGCCGGCGGCACCAGCATCAGCGCCAGCGACGCGGCCCAGTTCGAGCGCATGATGCGCTACCGTTTCGGCGGCCATGCGCTGGTGCTGGCGCGCCTGTCGGGCGAAAAGCGGGTGCCGGCCGGCTTCGTCATGCATCACAAGCAGATTGGCTACAGCGAAGCACGCACCTATACCATCAGCGCGCTCGTGCACAGCGCCCCGGCCAGCTACGACCTCAAGCCGTACACGGCGCGCACCGCACAGGGCAACGAGATCGACCAGTTGCTCGACAAGGCGCAGGCGAATGCGGCGCCCGCATCGGCGGCCGTCAAGCAGGCGTTCGAGGCCGAGATTGCGCAAGCGTTCGCCGAGAAGCGCATCTTCGACGCCCTGCTCGGCATGGCCGAGTGGAGTTTCACCAGCGGCGTGCAGGTGAAGCCGAGCGCGGAACAAATGGCCCTGTTTCGGGCCGATCCGACGATCCAGGCCTATCGCGCGATACGGTACAAGACCAGGGCGGAGCTGGAAACGACGGTCGCGCAGATGCAGGAACTGCGCAAGTCCACCACGCGCAAACAGCACATCGTGATGCTGTTCGAAGCCAACATGCGCGCCAAGCTGGGCGACGTGCGCGGCGCGCTGCCCTTGTACGCCAGCGTCCTGCGCGTCAATCCGGGGCTCGCCGGAGCCTACAAGGATATGGGCGACGCCCTGCACCTGGCCTACGAGTCGCCGCGCGCCTGGCGCAGCTGGGACGCGGGACGGCGCATGGCGCCCGCGCTGGACTTGTTCAAAGCGGTGAACCGGCACGAGCAGAACCTGCTGCGCGAGCATCCCGAATATTTTTGAGCCGGCGCGCAAGAAGGATGGCGCTCCGATACCGGCGGTACAGGGCCGCGCTACCCCGCGCGCAGCCGCCGGCCGACCGCAAAAGATAGCGTTACGACAATTCCTTCCTCGTATAATGGCCCGTCTATTGAGTGTGATCACGCGAGTTGATGGCCCGGTTTTCACGTAAAACGATGGTCCTACCCCGAGCGATTTTAGCGTCTTGACAGCGCCGGCCACGGCGCTGTTTTTGATCGTGCGGTTAGAACGGTTCGC
>NZ_WHJF01000149.1:0-10788 GCF_011682185.1 Massilia genomosp. 1 | reverse complement strand
TTGCTCGTCCTGGGTAAGCACAATCTCCGTCGCAATTCGCATTAGCTTTCTCCTGGTTGATGCACAAGAATAGCGCCTCATCCGCGATATTTCAATACGAAGCACTGAGAATGCAACACTACACTAGACTGATGCGGCATGCATGGATAACCGAGGGAACAACGCATGAGCTCACAAAATCAAAGCAGTGGCGATACCGCGAGGGGCACAGATCGGCCCTCTCCAGCAAGCGCGACGCCGGATGAAAGCGGGGATCAGGCGGCCCGCACGGTCCCGCCGCCATCCTACTCGACGCATTTCCATCTGAGCTACGTGACGACCGTGCATACAACAGGGAAAATTGTTGAGGACAGAAAGGTCCATCAAATTCTCTATACCTATCGGCCAGAGGCGGGGACGAGCAATTCGGTTCCGCAAGCTCGCATGGCGATCACTTGCCAAATCGAGAGCGAGGGTAAACATGAGCAGTTGCGCCTGCGCGTCGACAGCCCCCCCTTCGAAACGGGACTGGTTTCTGCCCCGGAAGTTCATCTTCCGGGGCAGAAACCAGAGTCATCTGACGATGCCTTGAAAAGCATACGTGAGAGACGTACTGCGGTCCTCAAAGAGATGTTTGGAATTTGGAAAGATCGCGATGATATACCCGAGGGTCTTCAATTTCAAAAGGCAATGAGGGACGAATGGGGTTAGTCTTATTTGACACAAACATTCTTGTCGATGCTTTGAAGGGTATTCCGGAAGCCCGTCAAGAGCTGGACTATTATGCCAACCCTGCGATCAGCGCTATCTCATGGATGGAGCTGATTGCTGGCGCACCGCTCCTGGCACAGTTGCGCGCGCATGCATTTTTGGTCAGTTTGCGATTCGACGTCATTCACACAAATGAAGCGATCATGCACGAAGCAGCTGCAGTTCGCGGCGCTAGTATCCGCAGGCCGCCGAAGATGGCGCTACCAGACGCCATCATCCGAGCCACCGGAAATGTTACGCAGCGACTGCTCATCACCCGGAATACAGAGGATTTTTTCGGCTCAAACATTCGTGTTCCCTATGAACTTGACACGCAAACCATTGTACGCGTCATTAATGTCGTTCCGCCGCCCCCGCCATGACGGCGCAAAAACACAAATCCGCCGGCTGCATGACGCGGGGCTGCTGGCGGCCGCACCATTAGTTGCGTGGGGCGAAGGCCACCTGAGACGCACTAACAAGGGGGGGGCATGCCGCTCGCCTGTCAATTAACTGAATTTTACCAATTATTTCAAGGGGCGAATGATCTTCCGTATTGCCAGGAAGATGGTGCGCACCGCGCCATGCAACGCCGGCTTGGCCGCCGCCTGCGCCGGCGCCGGTCGTGCGCCGCCATATTGCGTTATATTGAGCGCCTGTTCCTCGCCTCAACAAACCTATGCGCCTGCTGCACACTTCCGACTGGCATCTGGGCCAGACTCTCCACAATCACGACCGCACCTACGAGCACCAGTGTTTTCTCGACTGGCTGCTCGACATCATCGTGCTGGAGCGCCCCGACGCGCTGCTGGTCGCCGGAGACGTGTTCGACACCGCCAACCCGTCCGCCGCATCGCAAAAGCAGTTGTACCGTTTCTTGCAGCAGGCCCGCACCCGCGCGCCCTTGCTCGATATCGTCATCATCGCCGGCAACCACGATTCGCCCGGCCGCCTGGAAGCGCCCGCGCCGCTGCTCGAAGCCTACGGCACCACCGTGGTCGGCCACGTGGCGCGCCGGCGCGACGGCGAGATCGACCTCGAACGCCTGATCGTGCCGCTGCACGACGCGGCCGGCGCGGTGGCGGCGTGGTGCATCGCCGTGCCCTTCCTGCGCCCGGGCGACGTGCCGCGCCTGGCGCCGCCCGAGCCGGTGGCGCCAGCGACAGAAGCGCCGCCGCCCGACCCCTACCTGAACGGCATCGCCCTGCTCTACCAGCAGGTGTTCGCGCTGGCCAAAGCGCGTTGCGAGGACGGCCAGGTGGTCGTCGCGATGGGTCACTGTCACATGGTCGACGGCCAGGCCTCGCTCGACTCCGAGCGCCGCATCGTCATCGGCGGCACCGAAGCGCTGCCGGCGGCGATGTTCGATCCGGCCATCGCCTATGCCGCGCTGGGCCACCTGCACCTGGCGCAGCGCGTCGGCCAGAAGGAGCAGGTGCGCTACAGCGGCAGTCCGCTGCCGCTGTCGTTCTCCGAAGTGGCCTACCAGCACCAGGTTTTGCGCGTCGACCTGATCGACGGCGCCGTCAAGGTCGACGCGCTGCTGGTGCCGCGCGCGGTCGACCTGCTGCGCGTGCCGGCCCAACCGGCGCCCCTGGAAGAAGCCCTGGCCGCGCTCGCGGCGCTCGAGCTGGAAGACTTGCCGCTGCCGGCCCAGCCCTTTCTGGAGGTGCGGGTGTTGCTGGACGCGCCCGAACCGGGCCTGCGCGGCCGGGTCGAAGCGGCCATCGCCGGTAAACCTGTGCGCCTGGCGAAAATCGAACCGACCCGCAAGCACAATGGCGCGGGCGAGGCGGGCACGGTACTCTCGCTCGAGCAGTTGGCGCAGATCCAGCCTGACGATATTTTTCGCCGCCTGTACCGCCAGAAGTTCGGCGACGAGGCACCGCCCGACCAGCTCAGCGCGTTTGCGGAACTGATGCTGCCCGGCGCGCACGGGGACGACGCATGAAAATCCTCAAGATCAGCGGCAGGAACCTCGCTTCGCTGGCCGGCGAATTTTGCGTCGACTTCGAACAGGAGCCGCTCGCTGCGGCCGGCCTGTTCGCCATCAGCGGCCCCACCGGCGCGGGCAAAAGCACCCTGCTCGACGCCCTCTGCCTGGCCTTGTACAACGCCACGCCACGGCTGCTCAAGATCGTGCGCAATGGCAGCGTGCTGCCCGATGTGGGCCAGGACACCGTGTCGGCCCACGATCCGCGCACCTTGCTGCGGCGCGGCGCGGGCGAGGCGTATGCCGAAGTCGATTTCGTCGGGAACGACCAGTTGCGCTACCGCGCGCGCTGGAGCGTGCGGCGCTCGCGCGGCAAGGCCGGCGGCGGCCTGCAGCCATCGGCCATGAGCCTTCAGCGCTTGCCGGAGCTGATCGCGCTCGGTGGAACAAAAACCGAAGTCCTCGACGAGATTACCAAATGTATCGGGCTCTCGTTCGAACAGTTCACGCGCGCCGTGCTGCTGGCGCAGAACGAGTTTTCCGCCTTCCTCAAGACCGAGGAAAACGACCGCGGCGAGCTGCTCGAGACCTTGACCGGAAGCGCCATCTACAGCGCCATTTCAAAGCGCGCTTTCGAGCGCTTCAGGAACGAGCAAAAGGAACTGGAACACCTCACCGCGCGCCTGGCCGACCAGGCCCCGCTGCCCGCCGAGGCGCGCGCCGGCATCGACGAGCGCAGCGGCGCCGCCGACATCGCCCTGGCGGCGCTGGACCAGCGCAAGGCCCTGCTCGAGCATCAACTGCGCTGGCACCAGGAGCGCGCGCGCCTGCGCCGCAACGAGCTGCTGGCCGAGGAAACGCTGGCCAGCGCCCGCGCCGACGCCACCCAAGCCGAGGCGCGCCGGCGCCACCTCGCCACGCTGGACGCGCTGCAACCGGCGCGCGCGCTGCTGGCCGAACAGGCCCGGCTCGACGCCGACCTCGCCGCCATCGAGCAAGCGCTGGCGGCCAGCGGCGGCGAGCTGCAACGCGCCCAGGACACGCTGCAAGGCGCGACCGTCGCTTTCGCCGACGCCAGCGCCGCCTTGCAGGACAAGGAACAGGCCCTGCGCGCCAGCGCCCCGCAGCTGGACCAGGCCAAGGCGTTCGACGCCAGCATCGCGGCGCTCAAACCGTCGCACGCCAAGGCGGCGCAGGTGCGCGAGCACGCCACGCGCGACGCCGCCCTGGCCGGCGCCGCGCTGCAAGCGCAAGGCGCCGAACTGGCCGCGCTGCGCAGCGCGCACCAGCAAGGCGCCGACTGGCTGGTGCGCCAAAGCGACTGGGAAGTACTGGCCGCCGGGTGGCCGCGCTGGGACATGCTGTTCGCCCAGGCCGCGCAGGCCGCTGCCCAGGACAGCGCCAGCGCCGCCGGCCTGGAAGCGGCGCAGCAAGCCATGCTGGCCGCCACCGACAGCGAAGCGCGCGCCGCCGAAGCGCTGGCGCAATCGACCCAGCAACTGCAAGCGTTGGAGACCACGCGCCAGCAAGCCATCAGCGCGCTCGACGCCATCGACGCCGACCAGTTGCGCGCCGAACGCACGGCGCTCGACCGGCATCGCGACAGCCTGGTCGACGCCGAGAAAATCTGGGCCGGCGTACACGCGACGCGCGAGCGCCTGCGCCAGGCCGCCGCCAACGCGGCGCGGGCGCGCGGCGCGATTGCCGCCGCCGACACCGCGCTGGGCGCGCGCGCGGCCGCCGCCGGCGCGCTCGACGCGGCACTGGCCCAGGCCGAGCGCTCACTCAAGATCGCCGAGCTGGCGTGCGCCGACAGCGTCGTCGACCTGCGCGCCAACCTCGATGACGGCCAGCCCTGCCCCGTGTGCGGCAGCGCCGAGCACCCGTACCAGCACCAGGATGCGGGCCTGCGCGCCATGCTCGGCAGCCTGCGCGCGGAAGTGGCCGCGTGCCGCGCCGCGCTGCAAGAGAACCTGTCGGCCCAGGCCAGCGAACGCGCACTCGCCGCGGCCGCCGGCGCCCAGCTCGACGCCAGCGTGCGCGAACACGAGCTGCTCGACGCCACCCTGGCGGACGCTCACGCGGCATGGAACGAGCACGCCTTGGCCGACGTCGCGCCCGAAGAAACCGCACGCGGCGCGTGGTTCGCCAGCGAAGCGGCCGCGCTCAAGACGCGCTCGCAGCAGCTCGACGAACGCGAACGGGCCGCGCGCGCGGCCGCCAGCGCGCGCGACGCCGCGCAGCGCGCCTGCGATACGGCCAACAGCGCCCACGCGCGCCTGCAGGAAGCCGCAAGCGCCGGGCGCACCGCCCTGGCCCAGGCCAGCGCCCAGCACGCGGCGCTGGCGGACAAGCGCGCCCGCGCGGCAAGCGCCCTGGCGCAGCTGCTGGAAGAACTCAGCCCCGCCTTCAGCGGCGACGGGACCAGCGCATGGCGGCGCGATGCGGCGGCGTTTCGCGACGCGCGCGCCGCCGAAGCGCAGCAATGGCGCACGCAATCGGCGCAGCACGCCAGCCGCGCCGCAACGATCCTGACGCTGGAAGCGGCCAATCTGGCGGCGGCCGGCGACCTGGAACGTACACGCCAGGCCAGTGCCGGCGCCCACGCCGACTTTGCGCGGATCGACGCCGAGGTCCAGGCCATGCATGCGCAGCGCGCCGCGCTGTGGGGCGGGCAGCCGGTGCGCGAGATCGAGGCGCAGCTGGCCGGCGCCGTCGACGCGGCCCGCGCCGCGCTGGCGCAGCGGCAAAGCGCCGCCCAGCAAGCGGCGCAAGCCGAAACGCGCGCGCGCGACGCCCTGCTGCAGCTTGGCGCCCGGCTCACCGCCTCGCAGACCGGCAGGCAGCAGGTGAGCGAGCGGCTGGCGCAGTGGCTGGCCACCTACGGCGAACGCCATCCGGCGTTGGAGAGCGTGGCCGATGGCGCGCGCCTGGCCGAACTGCTGGCGGAGGACGCCGGCGTCATCCTGCAGGAGCGCGCCGCCTTGCAGGGGCTCGACGAGCGCAGCGCCAACGCGGCGGCGGTGCTGGCCGAACGCCGCGCCCAGCGCGAACTGCACGAACAGCATGAGCGGCAGGAGCGGCATGGCGACGATCCGGCCGCCACCGAGGCCTTGCTGGCGCACACCCTGGCCGAGCTGGTCGACGAGCGCAACGCGGCCGCCGGCGACGCCGCCGCGCTGCGTTTGCAGGTCGCCCAGGACGACCTGCGGCGCGCGCAGGCGCAGGCGGTCATGGCGCAGATCGAGGAGCAGCAGTTGCGCGAGCGGCGCTGGGGCAAGATGAACGAGTTGATCGGCTCGGCCGACGGCAAGAAATTCCGCAACTACGCGCAGCAGTTCACGCTCGATGTGCTGCTCGGGTACGCCAACAGCCACCTGCATCACCTGGCCAAGCGTTATCGCCTCGAACGGGTGGTCAACGCAGCCGGGCCGTCGCTCGGGCTGATGGTGCGCGACCAGGACATGGGCGGCGAGGTGCGCTCGGTCAATTCGCTCTCGGGCGGCGAATCGTTTTTGGTGTCGCTGGCGCTGGCGCTGGGACTGGCGTCGCTATCGTCGAACCGGGTGCGGGTCGAGTCGTTGTTCATCGACGAGGGCTTCGGCAGCCTCGACAGCGACACGCTGCGGGTGGCGATGGATGCGCTGGACGGCTTGCAGTCGATGGGCCGCAAGGTCGGCGTGATCTCGCATGTGCAAGAGATGACGGAACGCATTGCAACGCGCATCCTGGTGCAGCCGGGCGGCGGCGGCACCAGTACCGTGACGGTGCAATAGAGCGCCCGGTTTGTTTTCAAGCAGCTAGCGGGGGCCTCGAAAAACCGTAGCGAGCGGCGCAAGTTTCGTCAGAGAAGCGCAGCCGTACGAAGGTACGGTGAGCATCGCAGGGCGAAAATTGCGCTGCGCAGTAGGTTTTTCGAGCTCCCTATCGTTTTGCTTTCGCCAACTGCACCTTGCTCCGCTCCCATCCCAGCTCGCGCCGGATTTCCTGCGCGTCCGGTGGCGGGCGGCGCTGGGCGATTTGCATGCGCAGCCACTGGCGCACGCTTTCCTTGCTTGGTTGCTTGTCGGTGTTCATGTTGCTTCCTGTCTCGATCAGTTCGCCCAGGGGCCTGCTCCGTTAACGCTGTGCCAGGCCAGCAGTTGACTGCTTATGCGCACCCCGATGATAAAATGCGCGTTTTACGTCCGGATCTTTCCCATGTCAAAACCCGCCCGCGTGCTGACCTTTAAATGCGTCAAGTGCGAGAAACCTGTCAAAGTCTTCCTGCAGAAAGTGTCCGCCTGTTCCCACATCCAGCCCTATCAGGGTGTGTGCGCCTGCGGGGAAATCAAACGCCATGCGACAGGAAGCAAGGACGCAGTTCAATCCTATCTCGCTTCGCCAGAAGGGCAATGGTCCCATCACCATTGATTGAGATGCCTCAAGGCAATAAAAAAATAATAGAAAAATAACTAAAGTAATCGGCATGGCGGCCGTTATGGTCAGTAACACAACGTTTTTATTGTCTGACCGCCATGTCTTTTTTGTCCGCCCTGAGCGCCCGCGCGCCCGTTTCCACTGTCCCTCCTGCCGTCGCGCAGGGTGGCGGCCGGAACGTGGGCGCGCAACTGACGCCGGCCAGCGGCAATGTCGCCCCGCGTTTGCCGGTGGTCGATCCGGTGTCGCTGTATAACGATAACGTCAGCTTGTCGCCACAGGGCATGATGAACCGGGTCGGCGCGCTGGCCAGCTCCACCGTCGAGGTGGCGCAGAAGTTTCTCGATACCTTTGTGGGCAAGTTGTTCGGCGACGCGGCCAAGGGCGCCACGGTCAGGTTCGACGCCGTGGCGGTGCAGGCGCAGTCGGCGTTGTCAAGCGCCGCCAAGCAAGACGGCAGCGTGCGCAGCAGCGCCTTTTCCCTGAACGAGTCCGCCAGCTTCATCGGCACCGGCCAGTTGCTGACAAACGACGGCCAGACCTTCGATTTCGAGCTGGAAGTCAATTACGAAGCCAGTGCCAGCCTGGCCGGCGCAGCGCGCGCCGACCCGGCGGCGGGCACCGCATCGGCCAATCGCCCGGCCCTGCTCGATTCACCCGATGTGCTGGTACTGACCGGCAAACCGCTGCCGCCGGTGAAGTTTCCCGGCAGCCTGGACGACCTGTTCAAGCTGCTCGGACGCGAATTGCAGGCCAACGTGAATGGCCCGTCCGGCGAAGGCGGCGGTGAACTCAGCCTGCGCCTGTTGCGCCTGGTCGACCGCGCCGCCCTGCTGGCCCCGCGCCCGCGCGCCGACCAGCCGGACGCGCCGCTACCGGAGCGCAGCAAGGCATTGGCCAGCGCCTACGGCAGCGCGCCGGCGGGCGCGAGCATGCTGGCGCGCGCCTGACCAGGCCACAGGCCCACGTATAATAGTGATATCGACGCCTCGTGCCCCGCACGGGGCGCTTGCCGTTTTCCGTTTTCGCACCACTGACCGATCGCCCCCATGCAAGCTGAACACACTGCCGACGCCCCGGCGCGCATCCACTGGACCGAAGAGGGCCAGCCGCGCAGCGCGCGCTGGCGCTCCGAGAGCGGCATGCCGCCGCCCAAAAAGGTCGTCATCGCCGACGACAAAACCCCGGCCGACGTGGCCTACCGCCTCGCCTGCGAAGGCACCGCCCTGCTCTGGCGCGGCGACTTCCACAACGCGCGCCAGCTGCTGCAAGCGCTGGCGCGCCGCGCCGACCACAAAGGCGGGCGCGCCAAGGCGCCCAAGACGCCCGCCTCGCCGGCCGACGCCTTCCACCTGCACCGTCAGGCGCAGTCGCAGCGGGCCCGCACCCTGGCCATGCTGCTGCTGCCGTTCGAGGCCGACTACAGCGTGCCGCTGCGGCGCGCGCCGGATGTCAAGCAAGCCTGCAACGAAGCCTACGGGCGCGGCGACGAAGCTTTCGTGGCGTCGATGCGCGAGCTGCTTGGCCTGATCGGCGCCCACGAGTGGCGCAAGAACGGAGTCGAGATTGCCGCGCTGGAGGCACGCATCCACCCGCACTACGGCGTGTTTTCGCCCATCCGCGGCGAGTACGTGACCTTGGTGGCCGAGGCGCCGCTGCCGGACGGGTGCGCGCTGGCGTTCGACATCGGCACCGGCACCGGCGTGCTGGCGGCCCTGCTGGCGCGGCGCGGCGTGGAGCGCGTGGTGGCGACCGACATGGATGCGCGGGCGCTGTCCTGCGCGCGCGAAAACCTGCAGCGCCTCGGCCTGGCCGGCACGGTCGATGTGGTGCAGGCCGACCTGTTCCCGGAAGGGCGCGCCAAGCTGGTGGTGTGCAATCCGCCTTGGCTGCCGGGGCGCCCCAGTTCGTCGATCGAGTACGCGGTGTACGACCCGGACAGCCGCATGCTCAAGGGTTTCCTCAATGGCCTGGCGGCGCACTTGGCGCCCGGCGGCGAGGGCTGGCTGATCTTGTCCGACCTGGCCGAGCACCTCGGCCTGCGCCCGCGCGAGCAGTTGCTCGCGCTGATCGCGGACGGCGGGCTTGACGTCATCGAACGCCACGACGTGCGTCCCACCCATCCGCGCGCGTCTGACGCCGCCGACCCGCTGCACGCCGCGCGCGCCGCCGAACTGACATCGCTATGGCGCCTGCGCGCACTGTAAAGGGCCTGCTGGCCGCCGCAGCGCTGTCGGCATGCACGCACGCCGCCGCCTGCAGCCGCCCGCTGAACATGGTCAGCGAGGAGTGGCCGCCCTACTCCTTCACCAACGAAGAAAACCTCCAGACCGGCCTCGATATGGACATGGCCAAGGCCATCCTCAAGGAAGCCGGCTGCACCCTGGTCACCGCCCCGCCGCTGCCGACGGTGCGGCGCATGCTGCTGTTCGAGCGTGGCGACTTCGACCTGATGCTGGCCGCCACCGACACGCCGGAGCGGCGCCGTTTCGCGCGCTTTTCCGCCCCCTACCGGCATGAGACAGTGGCGCTGTTCGTGCTGGCGCGCGACTATGCGCGCTACGCCGGCGTGACCAGCATGGCGGCCGTTGCGCGCGGACAGGCGGCCGTGCTGGCGCCGCGCGTCGGCTGGTACGGGCCGCAATTCGCGCACGCCGCGCCAGGCCTGCGCGCCGCCGGACGCCTGTTCGAATTCGGCGCCTTCGAGCAGGGCATGCGCATGCTGGGCGCCGGACGCGCGCAACTGATCATGGGCGACCGCGCCGCCATCATGTACGAAGCGCAGCGCCAGAAGCTGGTGCTGCGCCAGTTGCCCTTTGTGCTGCAGCAGGCGCCGGTGCATCTGATGCTCAGCCGCGCCAGCACCACCGACGACGACCTGGCGCGCATCAATGCCGCCATCGCGCGGCTGGAGAAAAACGGCGCCCTGCAAGCGCTGCGCAATCGCTACGATTTGCGCTGATCATCGAACATGTAGCAACTCGACCGTTTCAATTTCGATCGCTTTGCGGCTCCACCGCACGCACGCTGCCATGGCGTGTCATCAATTCATTTTCGATAGCACGATATGCGCTATCGCTTCGTACGAATCCCCCCGGCCTTCCATCCAAGTTGCCCGGAGCGCACCTGTCACCGTCCCGGGCAGGTCGCTCAACAACAAATTCAGTGGGCGGATCTGCACGATGGGGAGCGGTACCCGCAGCGTCATCCATTGTTTTTTGAAAAATATCGGTCTGAGTGACCGACTTTCGTTCTTCCAGTCGAGGTTTATTAGCATGAGTGATGCTGATAGATTCAAACTTGCCGTTCCCATCTTGCTGCCCGACCTTGACATGTAAACTCTCGCCTGGCTGCAATCTTCCGGTAATGTCGGCACGTAGATCTTGAGTGGGCTTCCATCGACCTTCGACACTAAAATCCTTACTCACTTCCACCAATTCTTTGACAGCGGCGATTACTTGCATTCCTCCGTTAAGCTTCGCGAGCCCTTTAACGTCTCTGGATTCTTTTTCGATCTGCACTCTTTCAATGGTGGATTCTTTGAGAACATCCCGTTTGTATATGTTGAATTCTGATTGCTTTTGGTGATTAGCGCTGATCTTCAGCATAACTGAACTTTGGTCGCCGTTACGTGTCCAACCTTGCATATGCGTGCGCGGTGGCGCAGGCGGGAGAAGATTATGGCGACGATGAATCGGGTTCAGTTT
>NZ_WHJF01000148.1:0-10818 GCF_011682185.1 Massilia genomosp. 1 | reverse complement strand
CTCTGGGGTAGAATTCATGTCGGGCAAGGTGTGTTCGTGCTGATAGGGTAGGTTTTTAGATAACTCCCATTCTATCAATCACTTACGGCATTCTTGCCCTTTTTTGTGCAAAATTCAGGCTAGCGGCGCGGCGGCGGCAAACCCTGGTCGGCGCGCGCCGCAATGGCGCCGCCGCATTCGCCGTACTTTTGCATGAAGCTCTCGTAGGCCGCGTCCGGCGCCGCAAAGCGCGCCTGGCTCCCCGGCGTCCTGGGCAGCCCCGGCCAGCAGGTCGCGGCGGCCACCAGCGTGGCGTCGATATCGCCAGCCTGGATCTTGCCCAGCACGCTTAACTCGCGCAGCACGTCGACCGCGATCAGTTCCTGTGTCTCGGCGCAAAAGTCGGACAGGTCCATGCGCGCGCCCACCTCTTGCCATACTTCGCGCGTGATGCGGTACAGGCCGGCGGCGGTACACATGCCGTTGTGGCCCGCACCGGGATGGGTGGAAAAGTCGGTGAAGCGCCACGGGTCGTTGCGCCGCCCGCGAATGGCGCCGTCGAGAAAATCGACGCCGCCGCCCAGGCAGTGGCACATCGCGCGCAGGAAGGCCCGGATGTTGGGCTGCTTCAGGTAGACCCGGTTTTCTTCAAGGCGGCCAGCTTTTTCGAGGCGGATGCGCACTGTCTTGGCTTCGGCCTCGTCAGCCGGCGTGGTGCTCAGGCGCGCCCGGTGATGCAGGACGGCGCCGGACGGCGAAATGAGGGTGGCGCTCATGCGGCTTCCTAGACAAAGAGTTCGACCGATTCGGCCATCGTCGTGGTCGACAGCAAGTGGGTGTAGCCCTTGCCGTCGGAGGTGCCGAATTCGAGCTGGCCGCTGGCGCGCACCACCGCGTATTCCTTGTGGACCAGCGGATCGCCCGTTTCTTCGTCGAGCAGCACGAAGCGCTCGTTGAAGCGCGGACCGCGCGCGCCCTCACGCGCGGCGCGCGGCGGCAGGCTGTCGCTGTTGGACAGGGCGCGCCCGGTATCCTTGAGCACCTGGCTGCGCATGATCTGCACCGGCAGCAGCTTGGGCAGGGGCGAGCAGCGGCAGTTGCACAGGTCGTTTTCGAGCGCGACGTGCTTGCCGTCCGACATTTCGGGGATGCGCGGGCCGATGCACATGATGCGCCCGGTCGCCTTGCATGCGGGACAGGCCACCAGATCGCCTTCGAGCGCGATCGGCACGCCGTTGATGCAGCCGCTGCCGCTGGCCGAGACGACCCGCCCGCCGGCGCTGGTGGTGGCGCCCAGGGTGATGGTGTAGCGCCTCATTGCGCCAGGCTCCGCAGGGCGCCGTGGCGGCAGGTTTGGGCGGGAACGACGGGATGGGAGCTCAGTTTCATGGCGATTCCTTTGCGACGACATAACAAGTTGGCGTTAGCGGCGCCGGGGCGCCTGACATATGCCAAGGTTACTTTTGGAGGCTGTCGCGGGTTTGATCTCGCTCAATCAAACCCTTGCTAGCTAGCAGCTTGAACAGGGTGACAACACCTACGCGGCGCTGTCGGCCAGCTTGTTGACGAGGGTCCCGGCGGCGTCCACCAGGCGGCCGTCGGCGGCGCGCGGCAGCATCGGCGCCAGCGCCTGTCCGCTGTGCCGGTCGAGCAGTTGCGAGTGCGCCTCGCCGCCCGCGAACAGTTGCTGTTCGCCCCACTGGCGCAGTGCGACGATCACCGGGAACAGGCTCTCGCCCCTGGCGGTGAGCACGTATTCCTGGTAAGCCGTGCCGTCCGCCGCCGGCTGCACGGCCAGCACGCCGGCCTCGACCAGCACGCGCAGGCGGTCGGCCAGGATATTGCGCGCCACCCCCAGGCGGCGCTGGAAGTCGCCGAAGCGGCGCGCGCCATCGAAGGCGTCGCGCACCACCAGCAGGCACCAGCGCTCGCCGATCACATCGAGCGCGCGCGCCACCGGGCAGGGGTCGGCTTTCATGCTTTTACGTTTGGCCATCGTTGCGGCGTCCCTCTTTGCGCTTAACTAGTTGCATTTTAAAACCCAAATCCTTACACTTCAACGAGTTTCAATTTAAAACCAGTTTAGGATGACCATGATACCCCTCTTTCCAGGCGCCGTTGCGGCGCCGCGCGTGCCGCCCCGGCTGGTCGCGCTGTTTGCGTGCGGCAGCGGCTTGAGCGTGGCCAATGTGTACTACGCCCAGCCCTTGCTCGGTTCGCTGGCCGCCGACTTCGCGATCAGCCCGGCGACCATCGGCGGGGTGATCACGGCCACCCAGGCCGGCAGCATCGTGGCCTTGCTGATGCTGGTGCCGCTCGGCGACCGGCTCGACCGGCGCCGCCTGATGCTGGTCCAGGCCGTGCTGCTGGCGCTGGCGCTGGCGTGCGTGGCGATGGCGTGCCAGACGGCGCTGCTGCTGGCCGGCATGCTGGCCGTCGGCCTGCTCGGCACCGCCATGACGCAGGGCTTGATCGCGACCGCCGCCAGCGCGGCCGATGCCTCCGAGCGCGGGCGCGTGGTCGGCGCGGCGCAGGGCGGGGTCGTCATCGGCCTGCTGCTGGCGCGCGTGCTGGCGGGCGTGGTGGCCGACGCAGCCGGCTGGCGCTGGGTGTATCTGCTGGCGGCCGCCACCATGCTGGCGCTGGCGGCCCTGCTGTGGACGGCGCTGCCGGCGCAGGCGCGCACGCGCCCAAGCTTGTCGTACGGCGCGCTGCTGCTGTCGATGCTGGCGTTGCTGCGGCACGAAAGGATGCTGCAGATCCGTGGCGTGATTGCGCTGCTGATGTTCGCGGCGTTCAGCATTTTCTGGAGCGCGCTGGTGCTGCCGCTGAGCGCGCCGCCGTTCGCCCTGTCGCACAGCGCCATCGGCGCCTTCGGCCTGGTGGGCGTGGCCGGGGCGCTGGCGGCCGGCAAGGCGGGCAGCTGGGCCGACCGCGGCCTCGGGCAACGCGCCACCGGCATTGCGCTCGGTTTGCTGGTGCTGGCCTGGCTGCCGCTCGGCTTGCTGCATCGCTCGCTGTGGCTGCTCGGGCTGGGCATCGTGCTGCTCGATATCGGCGCGCAAGCGATCCAGGTGCTCAACCAGAGCATGATTTTCCGCAGCCGCCCGGACGCGCACAGCCGCCTGGTGGGCTGCTACATGCTGTTCTACGCGGTCGGCAGCGGCGCCGGGGCGCTGGCGGCAACGGCCATGTACGCCGCCGCCGGCTGGACCGGGGTGTGCTGGCTCGGGGCCGGGGTGAGCGCGCTGGCGGCCGTGTTCTGGGCGCTCAGCCTGCGCTGGACGCCGGCCTGACGGGCCGCTTCCTAAGCTTAGGACTTCCCGAGGCGCCGGGCAAAGTCGGCCAGCATGGCGGCGTCGCCGGTGGCCGCCAGGCGCGCCTTGACCAGGGCCATCGGCATGAACGCGCCACGTCTGCAGACGAGGTACAAGGACAGCTTGCGCACCGTGCGCGAGGCATCCATGAGCGCCGCCAGTGCGATGTCATCCTTCTCGCCGGGCGCATGCTGCAGCCAGGCCATCAAGGCTTCGGCCCGGACCGACTTGCTGGCGTGCGTGGTGAACGATTGCATGAAGGCCAGGTCGGCCGGGTCGCGCAGGCTGGCCAGGCCCGCCAGC
Organism: Massilia genomosp. 1; assembly: GCF_011682185.1. Lineage (NCBI taxonomy): Bacteria > Pseudomonadati > Pseudomonadota > Betaproteobacteria > Burkholderiales > Oxalobacteraceae > Massilia > Massilia genomosp. 1. Next base: position 7,219 of record NZ_WHJF01000148.1, on the reverse strand, counting down.
GCGGTGCGCACCTCGATCGCGTTCCGCTCCGGCCGGCGCGCCGCCTTGCGGTAAACATCGCGCAGGTCGACGCCGTGCAGCGCCATGAACGGCTTGGCCACGGCACGCACCGATTCGTTGAAGTCGAGCAAGGCGGCATGCGCGGCCGCCAGGCTGTCCGCGTTATCGGTTTCGAGCATGGCTTGCAGCGCCAGCGTTCGCACGCTGCTGAAGGGCGAGGCGAGCGCCTTGCGGCACAAGGCGTTGCGCTGATCCGGCGGCAATTGCATGCACAGTCGCACGCCCTGCGCGGCCAGCATCACATCGTTCCAGTTGCGGCCGATGGCGCCCACCAGGTCGGCGGGCGTACACATGGCGTGCCGGCGCAACAGATGGAAACGTGTACGCGCCAGGTGGCAATCGGCATCTTGCACGCCTTGCAGCAAGGCGGATACGCCGGTGACCCGGATCAATGCCTGTTCGTAGGCATCGACCCAGGCGCGGTGATCGGTCCTGCCTGCATTGAGCAGATGCTGCACGCGCGGCAGGATGGCCAGCAAGGCGGCGGCGGGCATGCGCTCGACCAGTGACATCATCGCCTCGCGCGCGGCGTCGCGCACCTGGGGCACCCAGTCGTTGAGCCGGGGCGCGAGCAACGCCAGCACGCGCGGGTCGGACAGCCTGCCGCATTCGCGCACCGTCGCTTCGCGGACGCGACCGCCATGCCAGTCCAAGCGCTCTTTCAGGTCGAGCAGGGGATCGGGTGACGCGGGCGGCGTGCGGAAATTGGTCATGGGCTCGGCAGGGAACTTGGGCGCCCGCCTGCGCGGGTGCGACGGCGTGGGTGGCTTTGCCAGTATAGGGCATGCGGCCACTCTATCCGCCCTGCCTTGACGCCGTCGCTGCCGCGGTCCGCGGCGCGTCTATTTGTTGGTCACGCCGGCAATCTCGCGCGTGGGGCGGGCGAACTTGCCTTTCAGGTCGTCCGTGCCCGCCTGCGGCTTGGCCAGTTTGGTCAGGTCGGCACGGTCCTTGCGCGTTGCGGCGGTATCGAGCTTCATGCGGCGGTCGCGCTCTTCGACCAGGCCGGGCTGCGCTTCGCCGTCGCGGCTGAAGGACCAGGCCAGCATTGGCTCGCCCAGCGGCAACTTGTCGTTGGGCTGGCCCATGTGACCGGTGTTCCACATGTGCCAGGTCTTGCCGTAGCTATTCATCTTGGACTTCATCAGCGCTTTTTCGGCCACCTTGGGGATGCCGGGCGCCATCAGCTGGCCGCTGAGGATTTCGCCGTTGTGCGGATGCCAGAATGTCTTTTCTTCGGCGGGCAAGGTCGCGAACAAGGTTTCCGAAATGATGTACTCGACGCCATGCATATTGGCTTTGCTGGTGTTGCTGTCGAACAGGACGCACTGGGCGAAATCTTCGTTCATCTGGTGGCAGTAATGATGCGCTTCCATCTGGTGCCCGGGATGGTCCTTCATGGGATGAAAGCCGACCAGGTAGATATCGAAACCGGCCACCGGGCTGTTGCTCTGCAAGAGTTTGGCGCCGGCTTCGAGGGCGCGCGTCTTGGGCGCCTTGTCGGCGCCGGGCGGCGATTGGGGCGGCGCGACTTTTTCTTGCGCCCAGGCCGGAGAGAACGACAGCAGCAGCGCTGCCATCGTCATGGAAAGATGCGTGCGTCTCATGAAACAGCTCCCGAAAAGTGGGACGGCGCGGACGATCCCGGGGCGGGGGAAAGGCCTCAGTTCTTTTTCTCGTTGGTGAGCGCCAGGTCTTGTATTGCCTTCAGTGCGGCTTCTTCGGTCGCCGCTTCGATATTGGTGCGCCCGCCGAAGCTCGATGCACCCATCCAGGTGCGGAAATACTGGACCTTCGGCGTGCCGACGGTCACCATCATTTTGCGCTCGCCCGGATACATGACCGACGGGATGGCGATCTCGCACTCGCCAACCGGCAGGTCGGCGTAGAACACGCCGCCGGGAATGGACTCCCCTACCTTGGCGCCGCACGCAAAGATATCGGGACGCATGCCCGAGCCGAACGCTGCGTATTCACGGTAAAAAAACAAGCGTCCGGTGTTCTCCGCCACGGCGGGCATCGCGTCCTTCACGGACGCAAATTTAGGGCCGCTAGCCGCGCATGCCGTCAGCAACAGGGTGATGGCCATACAGGACAACGGTTTTACATAGCGATTGAGCATGGGGTTCTTTTGTTTTGTCAGGATTGATCGAGGCGCTATTTTGACCGAATTATCGTTTTAGTCAAAGAGGCGCCAGCGATCGCCCGAACTTCCCGCAAGAGGCGCGCTTGGGCGCCCCCCGCCGGGCATTATCCCCTTGCCACCTTGACCAGCTCGACACGGCGGTTCTTGGCGCGCGACTCGTCGCTGTTGTTATCGGTCAGCGGCTTGTCCGAACCGTGGCCGGCGGAACTCAGGCGCGTGCCGTCGATGCCGTCGCTGACCAGGGCCTGCACCACCGCCTGGGCGCGCTCGCGCGACAGGGTCTTGTTGCGGGCCTTGTCGCCCACGTTGTCGGTGTGGCCTTCGACCGACAGGTGCAGCGCGGTTTCTTTCTTGAGCAGCGCGGCGATTTCATCGACCGCCGGCTTGCCGTCCGGGCGGATGGCGGCCTTGTCGGTATCAAAGTTGATCGGTTGCGCGGCAAACCTCGCCCTTCAGGGCGGGGTCAAGAGCGCGGACGGCGCAGCCGTCTGGTTTGGTGCGTCTAGCCTGAATTTTGCATAAAAAAGGGCAAGAATGCCGTAAGTGATTGATAGAATGGGAGTTATCTAGAAACCTACCCTATCAACACGAACACACCTTGCCCGACATGAATTCTACCTCAGAGCAGCTTCGTTTTGCATCCATTCCTGCCCATAGCGTTCGCGCCGATTTCGCCGGCGGGGGCTTGTCGTCCGATCTCGGACCACTTTTACTGCGCGGTGTCGACCTGCAGATTGGATTGACCAAGCGCCTCGCCGCAGCCCTGCCGGACCGCCGCCATCAGAGTTACATCAGCCATTCGTATCACGATCTTCTGACGCAGCGCATCTATCAAATCGGCTGTGGCTACGAGGACGGCAACGACGCGAACAGCCTGCGCCACGACCCGATGTTCAAGCTTGGCGCGGCCCGTTCGCCGTTTGACGCCGCCGCCGCGCTGGCATCGGGAGCGACGATCTCGCGCTTTGAACACGCCGCAAGCCGCCAGGATATTTATCGCGTCAGCGAGGCCCTGGTCGAACAGTTCATTGCCAACTTCGCCAGCCCGCCAAAGAGCTTGATTCTCGACCTGGATCACTCCGAGGATGCGTGCTACGGCCAGCAGCCGCTGGCGTTCTACAACCACCACTATGGTTCGACCTGCTATTTGCCGCTGATGATTTTCGACGGTCAGTCGGGCGGCTTGATCGCGGCGGTGCTGCGCCCCGGAAGGCGACCATTTGGCGAAGAGAACGCGATGATCATGCGGCGCGTTCTGAAGCGGATTCGTCAGCACTTCCCCGATACGCATATTCTCGTACGTGGCGACGGACACTTCAGTGGCCCTGAATTAATGAGCCTGATCGATGGGATGTCGAACATGGACTTCATTTTTGGTTTCGCCTGCAACACCAAGCTCCTTGCGATGGCCGAGCCGACCAGACTTCGCGCCATCGACCGGTGGGTGGCTGCGCAATCACAGGACCTGGTGCCCAATGCGGTGCGTCTGTTCGATGAATTTACTTACAAGGCGCGCTCGTGGCCAAAGGCCTGGCGCGTGCTGCTCAAGGCCGAGGTCATGGCGCTTGGCGAGAACACGCGCTTCATCGTGACCTCGCTGCCAGGACTCGATGCCGGCATGTTGTACGAGGATATTTATTGCGCGCGAGGTCAGGCCGAAAATTACATCAAGCATCTCAAGGATGACCTCGCCGCCGACCGTACTTCCTGCACCAGCTTTCTCGCCAATTGCATGCGCTTGTTGCTGCACGCGGCGGCCTACATCCTGCATCAGCAACTGCGTACCGAAGGGCTGCGGCATACCGCGCTGTCGCAGGCGCAGCCATCAACGGTCATTGCCAAACTGTTCAAAATCGCCGTGCAGGTCAGGCAGTACAAGAACAAGATCGTCCTTCACCTTCCGAGCGCCTGTCCGGCCAAACATCTGCTCCGGACCTTGACCGAACGACTGTACCTGTCGACACCGGCCAGGTCCCTCAACTCGTCCTGAGCAAGCCACGTCCGGTCTGCCGAGAACTGACCACCAACCCGCCAACCTTCAACCGCATACCGCTCCATTCGATGTCCCGTTCAATCGGGTAGGGCATCCATTACCCGCGACCATCGAAAACACTGCCGACGAGGTTTCGTATCGTCCAGCCAGCAACGCACTGGCAGTTCATGAAACATTCAGGCTAGCGCGTCGCATAGCGCCTCGCATAGCGCCTCTCGGCCAGAACAGCGCTGCGCATGCGGCTACTTGTCCGCCGTATCCGGGCCGAAGTCGACGACGACATCGCCCATTGGGTACTCGCTGGTGCGCGTTTCCCATTCCTGGTCGCCGCTTTTGATCCGGTAGCTGTCGAAAAGTTGGGGCAAGCCCTCGCTGGCCATGACGTCGGCCTTGTCCGTCACCTGGAAGTGCAGGTGCGGCCAACGCGCGTCACCCGAGTTGCCGACGCGCGCCAGCAACTGGCCGCGCCGCACCCGGTCGCCGGCCTTGACGCCGACGCTGCCCGGCTGCAGATGATAATACGCGGCGAACTGCCCATTGCCCAGGTCAATGATGATCTGGTTGCCGCCGATGGTGTCCAGGGTGACCGGCAGCGCCGCCTCGAATCCTGCCTCGGTTTTTGGGATATTGTCCGGAAAGCCGTCGCGCGCGGTGACCACTTTACCGTCCGCCACGGCCAGCACCTTCTGGCCGTAGGCGTAGTAGGCGCGCACGTCACGCGCGTCGCCGGAATATGGTTTGCGCCGGGCGTCGAACTTCTTCCAGTCGATCGCATAGCGCCGCGAAATCTGCGCGGCGCCGTCGACCACCCACAAGCCCATCCGGTGATGCGAGTGCAGGCTCGGATTGTTACCCGGCGTCCAGTTGGTTCCGACCAGTGGACGCCCCAGCACCGGCATCGGCGTGGTGCGCGTGTCGATCGCGGGACCGTCCGCCACGGCCTTGTCGAGCAATACCCGATGCCTGAGCCTTGCGGGAACCGCGACCTTGGCGTCGAACGCCAGGCACAGGAAGGCAACGGCGCCCTGCCCCACGCCCAGGCGTTGGAGATTGACCGGGTTATCGCCAATCGTCACCTGGCGCAGGCTGGTCGCCACCTGCGCTTCCTTGAGCTCGGCTACCGGGGTGGACGCCGGCTGGTCCGCGTCGAGTATCTCGATGCCATGCACCGTCACCGCTTCCGCCGAGAAGTTCTGTAAATGCAATTCGTACAACAAGTAATTGCGCCCCGCGCCTGGCAGCACCGTCGGCTGGACCGGCGTGCGCACCTGCACCTGGACTGGCGGAAAGACGGGCTGGGCAACCACTGCTGCTGCCGGCGCCGGCTTGGCCTTGCTTGCCATTTCGCATCCGTAGGGAAGCGGCACAGTGGCCGCAAGCGCGTTGCCGGCCAGCGCGCAGCCAATGGCGGCGACGATGAAGTCAATGGCGCCGTGGCGGGCGCCGGTCCTGAAAAGCTTGATGGGCATGGAAGATCATCGGTCGAATGTGGGAGCGCGGATCTTATATGAATTATTCTTGACAGAAATGTCTAGCATGGTTGAATATTTGCCAATATGAACGCATCTGCTGCCACTGTCGATATCTGGCTCCTGGTTTTCCCCAACTTTTTGCTGCTCGACGCGACCGGACCCGTCCAGGTCTTTTCCAGTGCCAACGACGAGGCGCGCGACGCCGGCCGGGCACCACCCTACCGGATCCACCTGGTCGCCGCCGGCGGCGGCGCGGTCACGTCATCATCGGGCGTCGCCCTGCTGGCGGCGCCCTTGCCCGGTCCCGACCTGGACGGCGCAACCTTGATCGTCTCGGGCGGCCGGGTCGAGGCCCTACCGTGCGCTGCGCAGGCCGATGGTCGCGTCACGCTCGACTGGGTCGCGGATGCGGGCGCCACTGCCGCGCGTTGCTGCTCGGTCTGCACCGGAAGCTTTGTGCTGGCGCGCGCGGGCCTGCTCGACGGACGCCGCGTGGTCACGCACTGGGCCGACGTGGCGGCGCTGCGCGGCGAGCATCCTTCACTGACGGTGATGGACGATGCGCTCCACGTAAGGGATGGCAAATTCCATACCTCGGCCGGCATCAGCGCCGGCATGGACCTGGCACTGAGCCTGGTCGAACAAGACCTGGGCCGTGACGCCGCGCTGGCCGTCGCCAAACGCATGGTCCTGTTTTTGAAGCGGCCGGGTGGGCAGCGCCAGTTCAGCTCCGAATTGCTGGCGCAATCGCACCCGCTGGGCGTGAGCGCCCAGTTGACCTCCTGGCTGCGTCCGCGCCTGGCGCAGCCGGTGGACATCGGCCAGATGGCCAGTGCTTGCGCATTGTCGGTACGGTCGCTGTACCGCAAGCTGCGCGAGGAAGCCGGCTTGACGCCGGCGCAACTGCTGGCGCGCCTGCGTCTGGAGGTGGCCTGCATGCTGCTCGAACAGCCCGGCATGATGGTCAAGCAGGTGGCGCGCCAGAGCGGCCATGGCACGGAGTACAACTTGCGCCGCGCGTTTGCGGCGCAATTGGGGGTGCTGCCCAGTCAGTATCAGGCGCGCTTTGCCTGCACGGGGCGCGATGACTAACTAGAGCGGACTTTATGTACGGTGATCATCACAGACCGCGCAGGGTGCCAGTGAATCTGCCACAGTCGCACTCGTGAAAGATCACTGTTCCACGCTCATGGAACCTGATCGCAGAATGGCAGCTATCGCAGCACACTGTATTAGCGCCGGTGCGGTGATGCTCCTCCAGCGCCAGCAAGAAGTGCGGCAGGTCTTCGGCATTGGCGTTCTTTTTCATCTTTTTCTCTTCGTGTTAAATCGACAATCCAGCGGACCCTGCACAGCTGTCAACCTCGAGCGGTTTCTGGCATATGTCGTCGACGATCACGAGCAAGAATAGCTTGCAATCGTCGTAACTGTTTAGCCTGAGCGAGCACGTGCCAGAGTTGTTCGTTTCTTGAAATCGGTCCATGATGCTGATCATGACAAAACTGCGCCCCCTTCCAGATCTTTCCAAGCTTTCCGCCGCGGAAAAGG
>NZ_WHJF01000147.1:0-11725 GCF_011682185.1 Massilia genomosp. 1 | reverse complement strand
CCGCCGGCTCTGCCAACCGAAGCCGGAATCAACATGCCCAAAATGGACATTGGCACCAACGAGCAGACCGAAGAATGCTCCCTAAACAATCTGTAAATACTGTCTCAAATAGTTTGACACGCTCCGATTGGTCTGCTGGCGATGTGGCTGCGCGCCGCACGCGAGCATCCAGAACGGCGACAGACCGCGATACGCTCGGCCATTGGCATCGGGGGCTTGCAGCTTCTGTGGCTCGCTCGCCTAGCACTATCCGGTGCTTGGTCGCTGCCGAGCTTCCTTATGCTCATGTTACTGGAGCTGTCTGTTCCGATCTGGGCCGCCAAGGCGGGCCACACTCCCTGGCATGTGCACCACATCGCAGAACGATATGGGCTGTTCACGATCATCGTGCTGGGCGAATGTGTGCTTGGTGCCTTCAACGCAGTGGCTGGCTTGATCGAAGTACAAGGCTGGTCGCTCGACTTGGCAATGGTTGGCTTGGGCTCAGTCGGCTTAATTCTGTCCCTTTGGTGGGTCTACTTCCTGGTGCCCAACGCAGAGACTCTGCATCACCACCGCGAACGTGCGTTCAATTGGGGCTACGGACACTTTGTAGTATTTGGCTCATTGGCCGCCTTGGGCGCGTTCTTGGAGGTTGTTGCAGATGGGTTCAAAGGAAGTTCCGCATATCACGCCGTCGCACCTACATTGGCTATTGGCCTTGTGGCGGCGGCCGTAGGTGTCTACTTGCTAACACTGTGGTGGCTACACCGCCACATCGCCCGTGGCTTGGCGCAAGTGGGCTGGGCGTGGGGTATTGCACTACTCATTTTGGTAGCCGTCGTGGCTGCGGTGGCGCTCGGCTTGCCGTTGGCCTGGGCCATTGCTGCTGTGACGGCAGCGCCTACGTTCGTGATCGCGGTCATCGAGTTTGAGAGGCTGAAACAGCCTGAAATGTTTCGTGTGCAATAAATGTTGACCTTGGGACGTGTTAAGGGGAGCGTACAGCACCCTTTGCGGAAAACTCCGCCGTTTGAACACAGCACGACAGCGCCCGTTGCGCTTGCGTATTCCGGAATATCATCTGGGCGCCAGTTAGCTGGCTGACTCCCTTTCGATGGGGCGCATTGTTGGCGGCCGGCCTCAAGCGAGCTTGAACTCCTCAACTATTTCAACAAGGAGTTGAGCCTGTCCATTCAAACTCATAGCGGCAGCGGCCATCTGTTCCACCAAGGCGGCATTTTGCTGGGTTGCGCTGTCCATGTTCGTCACAGCCTCGCCAACCTGAGAGACACCCTTGGACTGTTCGCTGCTGGCGGTGCTGATCTCGCCCATAATGTCGGTGACCTGTCGAATCGCATCGACCACCTTGGCCATCGTGCCTCCCGCTTGGTCCACTAGTTTGCGCCCCTGATCGACGCGCGCAACGCTGTCAACGATCAGGCTCTTGATTTCCTTGGCCGCATCGGCACTGCGCCCCGCAAGGGAGCGGACCTCCGATGCGACAACGGCAAACCCCCGTCCTTGCTCGCCTGCGCGGGCGGCCTCAACGGCGGCATTGAGCGCCAGAATATTGGTCTGAAACGCGATGCCATCGATAACGCCAATGATGTCGACAATTTTGCGTGAAGACGCTTCGATTCCCATCATTGTCTGCACAACTTCGCCGACCACCTTTCCCCCTTGTTCCGCTACCGAGGACGCACTGAGCGCCTGCAGGTTTACCTGCTCGGCATTCTCAGCATTTCGCTTGACGGTGTCGCCCAGTTCTTCCATGCTTGAGGCGGTTTGTTCCAGGGCGCTGGCCTGAGCTTCAGTGCGCGATGAAAGGTCCTGATTTCCTTGGGAAATTTCGGAACTTGCGCTCAGGACTCCTTGCGCTCCTAGCCGCACTCGGGCCACCACCTGTGACAGGCTGACCCGCATGGTTTCCAGCCCACCCAACATACTGCCCTGGGATTGCGCATCGACGGTTTGTCTGAAATCGCCCGCAGCAAAGGCATGGATGGCGGCATTGGCGATGTCCAAGGAGCCTCCCACTTGACTGCGCAACAGTCGCGAGGCATAGATCATCATACCGAAGAGCAAGCAGAGCATGGCACCCATCAGCATGGAAAGTACGACCTGATTGCGTTTGGAGTTCGCCACGGCCTGCGACGTGCGAACTCCTAGCATGACCAGGAACTCATCTACCGGCTTGTCAATTAAGGCAACTTGTCGCTGATACTCTTTTCCGTGCACGAGTTCGCGCGCCATGGCCTTGTCTTCATCGCTCTTTGTGGCAAGTTCCATGGCCTTTGTTTCGATGACGATCAGTTTGTCAGATAGGGCTTTGGCCTGCTCCAGTTTGGCCAGCTCAGCCGACGTATAGCCAGCCTCTTTCATCAGATCAATCATTGCAGCCGCAGCGCCGTCCGGTAAGGGTTTGACCCCGCTAACTTCAAAGAAAGGCCAATAAATGCGCTCAGGCTGTGTCGGTCGCGGAACCTTGCCGTCGAGCATATCAGCGATCGTGTTGTAGACGGTCATATATCGTTGATCGCCTGTCACAACGAACAGGCGAACCGTTCGGGTCATATCGTCCGACGCTTGGCGAAACTCCTTCGCTAAAGCGGCCGAGTTTTCTTGAATCTGGTGTGTCCGATCCAGGTTGCGCGACTCCCAAAACAGCGCAACCATGCAAAAAAGACAGGCCACTGCCACGCCAGTCAACCATGTAACCAGCTTCGAAAATGTCATACGGTTTGCGTTGCCTTTCACTTCCGGCTCCTTGTTGATTGACGGACAGAATTTTCAGGCACGGAAGCGCTCCTTGCCCCCCCAACTAAAACTATTTTAATGAAGAGGTGCTTGCCGGAGCGTATTCGCCAAACCCGTGTTGGCGATAAATTTGCTTGATCGTCCCATCGGAAAGCATCGCTTTTAGTAAGCTATTCAGGCGCTCCACTTCAATATCTCCCATATCTAGGGAGCACGCTAGATATAGTTGAACGTTCATAAACGTCAGTACCGGCTCGATATTTTTGACGCCCAACTGATTTATCAGTTCCTGTCCCGCAATGCGGCCAGTGGACCATAAATCGATACGACCCATTTGCATTTTTCGTATGTTTTGTTTGTCGTCCGACACGACGGCTGGCTGAATCTGGTGCGCAATCAAATAGGATACAGACAAGTCGCCATTTAATGTTCCTATTCTGTAGCGCCTTGCGTCGTCGATTTCATTGAGAATAATCCGGTCCTCAGTGCGTGCAAACAACGCCCATTCGCTGCTCCCGATCGGACCGATCCAACGATAGCGGGCCTCGCGCTCAGGAACCCGTGCTACCGGCATCAAGCATGTGTTCTTGCTCGAAGCGGTTATCGCGAGGCCACGCGCCCATGGCACAAGCGATTGTTTCGGAACCGCCATTCCGGAACGACGAAAGAGTTCAGTTACGATGTTGGACGATATACCAATCACCTTGCCCCGCTTTGTGTCATGGGAAGAGAACGGGGGCCATTCCAACGTATAAAGGCTCAATTGCGGCGCCGCAAACGCGCTGCCCGGAAAACCAAGACATCCGCATAAAAGCCATATGCCAGATTTTACAGACCTGATCATGGTTGTTAATCCCATCCCTCCGCCTCGGCAAAAGTCGCTGAATTTTTGTCATACAATTGCGCCACCGAGAGCCGGGTACCGTCCGATTCGCTGGCGCCAGCTGATGAATCCCCTATCAGCATTGACCGCTTGGACATGGTCACAGCGAATGAGTGAAACCGATCGCCAAACCGGTTTTACTGCTCGAAATTTTCTCTCGATACACGTCACTGTATATGTTGGTGCGTTTAGACAAACCGTAGATGTACCCGACGCTGGTTTTCCGGCCAAGACTGCCGTTCAGGCGGCCATAACCGAAGCGTAGTAGATTCAGGTTGATGGCGTAGGTGCCGGCCAACAACATGCTGCGCTGACTGGCGCCCCCCCCTGAAAAATCGGTCCGTGAGTATGCACCGATCATGGTGAATTGATCCATCCGGTAGGAGCCAGCCGCATACAGGATGTTGTCGGAGAGGTGATTCTTTTCGTAGGAGATCATCGCGGTGAGTGTCTCCTCCCCAAAGTTCACCGCCATGCCTCGCGAGCGCGCCGTCGCTCCAGCGGCGAGCTGTGCCTCCGCCATGCCGTTAAACCTGATCCCGCCAACGGAGGGCGAGGTGTAGAACACGCCGTTCCCCACGCGCGAGTAATTGTGATAGTCCACCGTGGGCAAGCCATCGCTATTGAAGTCACCGTTATAAACCTCAAGGGAGCCCATGCTCGCGGAGTCATACCAAGGATCGTATCGCCATTTTTCCTGCCACAGCGGAGTCATGGCACGGCCCAGGCGCAAATGTCCGAGTGCGGCGTTTTTTAGACCAACTGTGGATTCCCCCTGGAACAAAGTTGTGCTGCGTTCCTGCATGCCGGTGTCAGGACTAAAACGCATTTGCAAATTAAACGTCGCCGAAGATTTGGCGCCCAAATCTTCTTCGCCTCGAACACCCAGATAGTTGAAGAAACCGCGATCGAGTCGCGTCGATGTGCCCGTTTCTTTGACTACCCCGAGATCGAGATAGCCGTACATGACGACATCGGCGGCATACGCATTCAGGGGTATCATCAATATGAGCAAACGCAATGGGGCAGTACAGCAGACTCGGGCAAGCTGGGAACGGCGTTGCATATGCACATCCTCGAGGATTGTTTATCGTTTGCGAATTTTGGGACAAGAACGCGTGGAAAGATGCCCACGCTTCCTCTTTGGAATCCGATAATCTTGATTCCATTTCCCATCTTGCAGGCCGGAGCTGAACGGGCGTTTTTTGCGGCCCATTGATTATTGTTTTTTCTCCTCAAGAGACTTGAAATAGGCTTCCTCGATCTTGGCGACATTCACTTTTTTGAGGGCGGCGTCAAAGGATTCCTGGGCGGCTTTGCCTGCCGGGGTACGCTGGAAACAAACGTTCAGACTCCGTTCCAATAACATTTTCTCATGGAACATAACGCTGTCCTTGGCCGCAGAATTGAGTGTCATGTAGCGCAAGACGGCTTTATCGACGACAATAGCAGGCAATTTTTTGCTCACCAGCTTGCGCACATTATTCGTGTCGCTGGTGGTTACTTCAACTTGTTGCTTGCCCTGTTTGATTGCTTCATCCAAGGCGTCGCCGTTGGCGTAAGCTTCTACAACACCTAGCTTGATCGATGCCAGATCGGGTATCGTTTTCCATGTGATCGGCGTGTCCTTGAGAAAACCAATGCCGGTCGAACTCTTCCCGATCACCGCTGAAAAGTAACAGCTTTTGGCCCGTTCTTCCGTGATAAACACCGGGAAATATCCGATGAAGGCGGGATCGTTTGAACCTTTCGCTACCGTGTCCTTCCATGGAAAATATTCTACCTTCACGGTACTGCCCATGAACTTGGCTGCCGCGTCGACCACCGCACCGCTCGCACCGTTGTTAGGCAAGGCCGCACTGGCAAACGGCGGCCATTCGAGGCTGGCCAAATGCAGTAATTTGGGCGAGTCCGCTGCTTGTGCCATAAATGGAACGAACAAGAAAAGCGGTATGAAAAGGTGTTCTCTGCGCATTTTACGTCTCCGTTTATGAACGAAAATATCCTTGAACTGGGCAAGTCAGGCTAGCCCGAAATTTCCCAAACATCAAGAAAACTTTATCAGCAACAAATAGAAAACAACATACGGCTATTTCTTTTCGAACGGGCGTAAAATGGCGCGTCCTATAGCAAGTGCGAAGCACCAACTTTGCCGCGCCCCGTAAGCGAGCGCGCTTAAATCCTCGCCAGATGCTCCCGCAAGAAATCAATGAAGCGCTGCGTCTTCGCTGGCAGCAAGCGCGTCTCGGTAATGGCGTAGACCGGTATCGGCGTGGCTTGCCAGTCAGGCAGCACGCGACGCAGTTTTCCGCTGGCCACGTCATCCATGACAATATCCTTGGCCAGTACCGCAATGCCCATATGCAGCGTGGCAAGACGCTGGATCATGCCGACACTGTTAAGCAGAAAGCGGCCACCAACCATGATCTCGACATTTTCACTTCCTTGCAGCAACGCCCACTTGTCGGACTCCACGGTTCGCAATCTGAGACATTCATGCCGGGCCAGGTCAGCCGGCTCGCTCGGCTCCCCGGCATTGGCCAAGTAGTCGGGCGAAGCGTAGAGATAGCGCGGCAGCGTGGCGAGTTGGCGGGCGATCAGGTTTGAACTCGGCGGCGCCCCCATGCGAATCGCCACATCGACCGGCTCGCTGACCAGATCGACAGGCCGAGGGGACAGGTCGAGTTCAAAACGGATGCCGGGATAACTGCGGGCGAAGTCGGCGACCAGCGGGGCCAGGAAGATGTTGGCGAAACCTTCCGGCATTGAAGCGCGCAATACCCCGCTCGGCTGGGCCAGCATTTCGCCCAGTTGCTCATGCGCCAGACTGGCTTCATCGACGATGCGCTTGCAGCGCTCGAAATAGAGCTGTCCGGCTTCGGTCAACTCGATCTTGCGCGTCGTGCGATGCAGCAGCCGCAGCCCGATTGACTTTTCCAGCGCGCTGACGCGCCGGGACAAGGTTGAGCTTGGCACATTGATCGCGTCAGCTGCACCGCGAAAACTCATCGCTTTGACGACCTCAACAAAAAGCGCCATGTCATTCAGTATTTTCATGGTGACTGTGCCACAAATGGATCAATGAAATGTATTTTCCGCTATTTATCAAAAAAATGATACGGCGCACAATGATTGCTCGTCACCACCAAGGAGCACCACATGACTCAGCTATTCACCCCTGTCCATATTGGCCGACTGGCACTGCCCAACCGTCTGGTCATGGCGCCGATGACCCGTTCGCGTTCCGATGATGCTGGCGTGCCCAGCGATTTGGTCGTTGCCTACTATGCGCAGCGTGCCAGCGCCGGCTTGATCATCACCGAAGGCGTCTATCCCAACGCGATGGGCAAAGGCTATGTGCGGACCCCGGGAATCGAGAACGATGCCCAGGTCGCCGCTTGGAAGAAAGTTACCGAGGCTGTACATGCGCGTGGCGGTCGCATTTTTATGCAATTGATGCACTGCGGACGCATCTCCCATCCTTCCCTGCTCCCGGAAGGAGCGCAACCCCTTGCACCGTCAGCCGTCAAGCCAGCTGGTCAGGCATGGACCGGCGCCGGGATGCAAGAGTTCATGATACCGCAAGCCCTCGATGTCGCCGGGATCGCCCGCATTGTCTACGATTACGGCCTGGCGACGCGTCGCGCCATGGCCGCCGGATTCGATGGTGTCGAGCTGCACGCCGCATCGGGTTACTTGCCAGAGCAGTTTTTGTCCTCGGGTAGCAATAACCGCACGGACGAATACGGCGGTTCTGTTGCCAAGCGCACGCGCTTCGTTCTGGAAGTGCTGGCCGCGATGGTTGCCGAAGCCGGCAGCGATCGCGTCGGCATCAAAATTTCGCCGGAGATGGGTTTCAACGATATCGTCGACGCCGCGCCGCAGGAAACCTATACCACGCTGGTCGAGCAACTGCGCGAATTCAAGCTCGCCTACCTGCACGTTGCCCTGTTCGGCACAAGCACTGATTATCACGCGCTACTGCGGCCACGTTTCGACGGTGCCTACCTGATAGGCGGCGGCCTTGACCAAACCCAAGCCGAGACACTGATTGCCGAAGGTAAGGCCGATGCAACGGTATTTGGCTCAGCCTTCCTTGCCAATCCGGACTTACCCGAGCGGCTCCGCCAAGGCGCGGCGCTCAATACGCCGGACAAAAATACGTTCTATTCCCCGGGTGCCAATGGCTATACCGATTACCCGGCCCTGGGCGCAAATCAGGCGCAGTAATGGAGAATCTCAACATGCCCACCATCGTTCGCTTGCAACCGATGAATTCCGGCAGCCACTTCCGTGCCTACGCGCTGCGTGGTGGCGAGGCGGCCGAACCGATCGACCCCTTCCTCGGTGTCGATCATGCCTGGATCAGCGCGCCCACTTTTCCGCCGCATCCGCATGCCGGGTTCTCGGCCGTCTCGTATCTGTTTCTCGACTCGGAAACCGGCATCCATAACCGTGATTCGCTGGGCAACCATCACCTGATCGCGCCGGGCGGCCTGCACTGGACTGCCGCCGGCAGAGGTGTCGTGCACGAAGAGTTTCCCTCCGAGACGGGCAAGACCGTCCACATGCTGCAAATCTTCGTCAATCTCGCCCAGGAAAGGCAGAGCGATGCGCCACGTGCATTGAGTCTGGCCCCGGAAGATGTGCCGGTCGTGCAATTGCCAGGCATTAAGATTCGCGTACCGCTAGGCAGTTTCGGAGAGGTAGGGTCGCCACTGATACCGCCGACCAAGGTATCCCTGCTCGATATATGCCTTGATGAAGGTGCAGAACTGTCGGTGCCTATCCCGGCAGGTCAGAGTGCTTTCGTCATGCCGATCTACGGCAAGCTGGCGGTCAATGGCCAGCACTACGAACTCGACCAATTTATGCTGCCGGTCTTTCCGGCACAGGCAACACCACATTCAATCTCGCTCGCAGCAACGCAAGGTAAAATCAAAGCCGTCGTCTTTTCTGGTCTACCACTGCAGCAGCCTGTGTACTGGCGAGGGCCGATGGCACTTGCCTCGCCCGAGGCGCTTGCTGCCGCCATCGCGGCTTACCAACACGGCGATTTCGGCGCATTCGAGCCTCCAATTGTGCCTGCAAATCACACGTAGTCCCGGGATACCCCTGCGTCTCAACCGCCATGGCTCGATCCCTTACTGTCATCTGTGTGCGACGGCGACACGGTGGCGCTGCACAGCATAAATTGGGCGTGGTGCCCGCAACGAGGATGATCTGCGCCGATTGGCGTAAAAACTCATCCAGCACGGTTGGCGCATCGAGTTCTCTAAGGAAAGCTTGATCTTCGCCGGGCGAAGATCCGTTAGAGGATGGACGCGGACCGACTTCCACGCACCAATTTCAACATGGGCGGAAATGGCAATTAATTCACAACACGGGAATCTACGCCGATCCGATGCCGTGCAAAGGGATCTGCGCCCTCGACATAGCGCAGTGCGGACTGAACGTTCTTCCAGCCCACGTACTGCATCAGCATTTTGATGTCCCAGCCATTCGAAGTCGCCCACTGGGCAAAGCCTCGCCGCAGCGAGTGGCCGCTGTACTGCTCGGCGACCGCAATGCCGGCGTCCGAGAAAAGCGAGCGAAGCAGCGGCACTAGGCTGTTGATATGCAAGCCGCCACTGCGCACGTGGCCCCAGCGGTCTATGCCGCGGAACACTGCGCCTTCGGTAAGACCCGCCAGCGAAACCCATTCGATATACGCGCTGACCGGGCACAGTTTCGCCAACGCTGGCGCCTTAAAATTCGTGCCCTTGTATCGCCGATCTCCCTTGGTATGCGGTAGGAAGCACGTCATTCCTTCGCCCGGCACCGCGTCGATATACTCGACCTGCAGCCGCGTAAGTTCGTCGCCGCGAAAGCCGCGCCAGAAGCCGAGCAAGAGCATAGCCTTGTCGCGGGTGTGGCGCAGGTGCGCAGGCCTGTTGCCGGCCACCACCGCTTCTGTAATTCCCGCATCCAGCCATTGCGCAAGTTGTTCGAGCTGATCGAGCTGTAGTGGACGCGCTTGCTTTTCTCGACCAGGGTGCAGTGCCTGTATGCCGCGGAGCACCTTGCGCACAACGGGTGCCTTGGTCGGATCAGGGAAGCCTTGGTCGAGATGCCACTGCGCCAAGGCTGCAAGACGCTGGCGTAGCGTATTTATCGCCAACGATTCAGCATAGTCTACGAGGTAGCGTGCAATCGCGTCCGCCGTCGCAGGCAAGAAACCGCCCCATTCGACTTCGAAGTGACGGGCCGCGGCTTGATAGCTGCGACGGGTGTTGTCGCGGGTCGCGGCATGCAGGTAAGCATCTAGTTTACTCATAGCAATTTGCTGAGGATGAGCGGCCCGTACAGGTCGGATCATGCAAATAATACGCTTTTTCGACCATCACATGGGATAAGTGCTCATTATCAAATATCACAAAACTATATTAATGCCGACTTTTAGAGTGAAACTTAGTACATAATTACGTGGTATGTAATATGGTATCTTATTTCATGGAGGCCTGATGGCTCGCACCGGTCTGTATCTATCGGAAGTGAAGAAAGCGCGCGACGCGCTCACAGCGCAAGGACGGCACCCGTCCGTGGATGCCGTGCGGGTCGCATTAGGCAACACTGGGTCTAAGACAACTATCCATAAGTACCTGAAAGAACTGGAGGAGGAAGACGGCGGCGCCGGGAAGAAGGGGGCGGTCAGCGAAGCGTTGCAGGATCTCGTTTCGCGCCTGGCAGCGCGACTCCACGAAGAGGCAAATGCGCGGATCGACGCAGTTGAGGTGCGCGCCTTGGAGTCAAGCCGGGTGAATGCCGAGGCGCTGGCCACCTTACAAACGGAGAGGGAAGCAGCCACCGCAAAACGCGAGTTTATCGAAGCCGCCGCGCAATTGGAACTGGCTGAGCACTGCCAAACACGCGCCGCGTTGCAGTCGGAGGCGATTGCCCGTCACACTGCCGAGGAGCAGGTGGCCGGCTTGAAGCTGCGCCTACTTGAGAATGATGCGCACAGGCAGTCACTCGAAGAAAAACATACTCACGCGCGTGAAGCGCTCGAGCACTATCGCCAGTCGGTTAAGGAGCAGCGTGACCAGGACCAGCGCCGGCACGAGCAGCAGATTCAGCAACTACACACCGAAATGCGCCAGCTACAGCAGGGCCTTGTCGTAAAACAGGAGGACATAACCCGTTTGAACCAGGATGGGGCGCGTCTGGTGGCTGATATTGCCCATGCGCAGAAGTCGCTGTACGATCAGGAACTGCTGGGACGCCAACGGGCGCAGCAGATTGAGGTCCTGCAGGAGGGCGCACAGAAGTCCAAGGTCATGGCGGTTCAGCTGGCGGCCCTGGAAGCGCAGGTTTCGGCGCTCAGAACGCAACAGAAGGCAGCCGCAAAAGATGTGCAAGCTTCGCTTACGCGTGCGCATGGGTTGGAAGTATCGCTCGCCACGGCGCAAGCGACTCTGGCATCGCAGAATGAGATTATTGCGGCGTTGCGCAATCATTTGGCAGAGCAAGAAAATACGGAACGAGGCGGCGATGGCCAATGAGTTGACAAGGCTCACTGAGGCAATTTCAAGATTAACTGGGCGCCGCTATTGCAGTACTCACGTTAGTGAAGTCGCTGCGGAAAATGGAAGTTACGTCCTGCGGAATACGACGACGCGCTGAGTTTGCTTCCCATGCCAAGAACGCAGGAATAAGGCGCTCCCAATTTGCTCCATAAGGCAGAAATAGGCTCCGTAGGTCTACATGATTCTGAGCCACGATCGCGCTGTCCAATCAAGCTGATAGAATCAGAAGTTATCTCATAAATTCAATCGGTTACAAGATGATTTGGGTATTTTTACACGAATCCCGGCCAACCCTCAATGTCTTGATGGGTTTGTTCGACTCCACCTCGACCACGTCAAAAGCGTATCTGGTGAACGTCGCA
The DNA here is from genome assembly GCF_011682185.1 of Massilia genomosp. 1. Taxonomy (NCBI): domain Bacteria; kingdom Pseudomonadati; phylum Pseudomonadota; class Betaproteobacteria; order Burkholderiales; family Oxalobacteraceae; genus Massilia; species Massilia genomosp. 1. The sequence continues at coordinate 176 of NZ_WHJF01000147.1, read as the reverse complement.
CGTTCGCTCGCCGTCGCAGATACCATCGCCGCCTTGTCGGCGACCATGTCACGGCGGAACGGCAATTGCGGCTAGTCCGAAGCCGCACCTTTGTCGGGTAATTTTTCTGATGACAGTTTCTCGGCATGCGTCGAGGAGATCATCATCTGGCGTTGGCCTTGCTCTGTTGACTCGCG
>NZ_WHJF01000146.1:0-12478 GCF_011682185.1 Massilia genomosp. 1 | reverse complement strand
GGCGCCCGGGCGCCTGCACGGGCCCCGGCGGGGCCCCGGGCGCCGTCTCCGGCTCCGGCGGCGTTGGCGTTGGCGTCGGCGTCGGTGTCGGCGTCGGCGTTGGCACAGTCGGTACTTCGGGAACCGGCGGCACCGGATCGCCCGGAGCGGGCGTGATCGTGGCGGCGGTGACAGCCGAGGTGTTGAGCAGCGCATAGTTGGGCGCGTCGATCCCGGCGACGCCGATCCCGCTCACGTCGATGCGTTTCGCGACACCGGGCGCGGCGTCGATGAAATTGGCGCCAAGGCTGGCTACCTGGAGCACGTCGCCGGCGACACGGTCGTCGCTCAAGCGCACCGGCGCGATGGTGCCGCCATCAAACACACGATCGATCCCCGTGGCGCTGACCGTCAAGGGCCGTGCGCCGATGCTGGCGGTGGTGCTCGCAGTGGTACCGGCCGGCACGTAATTGCCGGCATCTGCGCCACTGACGGCAATGTCGGAAACGCTCAACTCCTTGGCGACGCCCACCCGCTTGTCCGCGAACCTGGCCGTGCCGGCAAAGGCCAGCACGTCGCCGGCGATGCGGTTGTCGGCGAACGTCGCGCTGCCGGCGGTGGTGCCGTCATAGACTTTGTCGTTCCCCTTCACACTGATCAGCAAGGGGCGCGGCGCGATGCTCGCCGTGGCCGCCGCCGTCGTCGAGAACGCGTAATTGCCGCTGTCGGCGCCAGTGAGCACGATGCCGGTGATATTGACGCGTTTGGCCGTCCCGGCGTTCTTGTCGATAAAGTTGCCGGCGCCTGCCAGGGTCAGATTGTCGCCAGCCACACGGTCGTCGCCAAACGTGACGGCGTCGAGCGTGGTGCCGTCGTACTCGCGATCGGCCGCGCTGGCGCTGATATTCAACAAGCGGGGCGTGATCGCTCCGGTCGTCGTAATGGTCGAACCCGGCAGCGTGTAGTTGGCGCTGTCGGCGCCGCTCATCGTGATCGCGCTGATGACGATGGCCTTGCCGTTGCCGACGTTTTTGTCGGCAAAGTCGCTCACGCTGCCGCCGACCACCAGCTTGTCGCCCGCAATGCGGTTGTCCGCCAGGGTCGCGCCGCTGGTCGTGCTGCCGTCGTACACGCGGCTGGCGCCGCCGGCGCTCACGGTCAGCGGGCGCGGCGTGATGTCGGCAAACGCGGTGGCCACGGGATTGAAGCTGTAGTTGCCGCCATCGGGGCCGCCGAACGCATAGCCGCTCACGCTGATCGGCTTGTTGAGGCCGACGTTCTTGTCGCCAAAACTGCCCGTGCCCGGACTCACGGTCACCGCATCGCCATCGATCAAGCCGTCGCCGACGCTGATGACCGCAGTGGCGGCCGTGCTGCCGTCGTACTGGCGACTGGTGCCGAGGGCGCTGACGAGCACCGGCCGCTTGGTGATGTTGGCCGTGGTGCTGGCGCTGGCGGCGACCTGGTAGTTGCCAAGGTCGGCGCCGCCGGCGCTGATGCCGCTGAGCGTAACAAGCTTGCCGTTGCCGACATGCTTGTCGACGAAGTTGGCGGCGGTATAGGCCAGGGTCACCTCATCGGTGCCGATCAGCCCGCTCGGCGCGAGCGTGGCCGTCGCGATCGTGGTGCCGTTGTATTCGCGGTTGGCGGCGAGCGCGCTAAATTCCAGTGTACGCCTGGTGATCGTGGCCGAGGTGTTGGCGCTGGTATTGACCAGGTAATTGCCGGCATCGGCGCCGCCGAGCGCGATCCCGGTAACCTGGACCGGCTTGCCGGGGCCGGCGTTCTTGTCGGCGAAGCTGGCCGCGCCATAGGAATACGTCAGGCTATCGTTCGGCACGACCGCGTCGTCGGGGATCAGGGTCACGGTGGCGGCGACCCCGCCGTCATACGGCCGGCTGATGCCGCTGGCGAAAATTTCCAGGCTGCGCGGGGTGATGTTGCCGTTGGTGGTTACGCTCGTGTTCGGCGCATAATTGCCGGCGTCGGCGCCGCCGAGGGTGATGCCCGACACCGTAATCGTCTTGCCTGTGCCGACATTTTTTGTGTCGAACAGCGCAGTCTTGTTAATGGTCAACACATCGCCGTTGAGGCGGTCGTCGAACAAGGACACCGTGGCGTCACGACTGCCGTCATACACGCGGCTGTCGCCTTCCGCAACGACCGCCAGCGCGCGTGGCGTGATCGTCGCGCTGGCGTTGGCCCCGCTCAAGACATAATTGGCATCGATGGCGCCGGCCAGGGCCAGGGTACCGAGGCTCAGCGGCTGCGCGCCGGCGCTGACGTTCTTGCTCGGTACGCTGCCGCTGCCGCTCAAGCCGCACGCGGCCAGTCCGCCGGCGCAATCGCTGCCGACCAGGTTGGTGGCGCCGATGGCGGCGGCGTTGAACACCGTGCCGCCGTCGTAGGGACGGCTGCCGGCCAGGGCCAGCGGCCGTTTCGATATTGTGTAGGCCAGGCCGGCGCCGGGCACGACAGCATAATTGTCGGCGTTGGCGCCGCCCAGGGTCAGGCCGGACCCGTACACGATCTGGTACAGGCCCGCATTCGAGGTGGAGGTCGGGGCGCCGCCGAACAGCGCCGTGCCGCCGACATTGAGCCCGAGGGCGGCGAGCGCGCTGGCGTCGAGCAGGTTGGCGCCGTTAAACAGCGAATAGCTCAATGTGCCGACCGGGTCGCCATACACATTGCCGGCCTGGCTGGCGTTCACCCGCACCGACAGCGGCTGCGAACTCGGGCACGATGCGAACACCGCCAGGCAGGGATAGCCGTTGTTGACGCCCGCCTTGATTTGCCAGACCGGCGCCAGGAAATCCCATCCGGCGTCGGTGAAGGTGGCGCGCGCCTTCATTTGCGCGCTGGTCTTGCCGACCCCGCCGGCGCTAGCCGCCTGGCCGGACGTGTTGACGTCCCAAAAGCTGTTGTTGATCTCCGACGTCGTGACGCCCCCGTCCATCGTCTGGTAGCCGACCAGGCCGCCGACGCTGGTGTTGCCATTGCCGATCGTCACGGCGCCGACCGCATAGCTGTTGGTGATCACCGAGCCGTTTTCGCCCACCAGGCCGCCGACATTGGTATTGCCCGACACGGCGCCGAGCGCATAGGTATCGATGATATTGCTGCGCGTGCCGCCGGCGGCCTGGTTGATGCCGACCAGTCCCCCCACCGACTGGCTGCCCGCCACGGCGCCGCTGGCGTAGCTGCGCCGGATGGTGCCGAAATAGTTCAATCCCGCCAAGCCGCCGATGAAGGCGGTGGTGCCGGTGACGTTGCCGGTGGCATAACTGTTTTCGATGATGCCGGTATTTTTGCCGACCAGCCCGCCCACCTGGCTGGTGCCGGACACGGCGCCAGTGGCATAACTGTTGGTGATGATGCCAGCCCGGTTGTCCCCGACCAGCCCGCCCATTTCGTTAAACCCCGTCACCGCCATGGTCGAGAAGGCATTGCTGATGGTGCCGTAGTTGATGCCGACCATGCCGGCCGCATTGGTGCCGCGGTTGACCGACCCGCCCAGCATGCCCAGATTGCGCAACTGCACCGTGTTGTTGCCATACAAGCTGGTGATCATCGCCGGCCCGCTCTGGTTGATGAACATCCCGCTGATGGTGTGGCCCAGTCCCTCGAACGCCCCCCATGACACGCCGAAGGGCGTGAAGCCGGTGCCGCCATTGCCATCGTTCCATCCCGACGTGGCGGACGCATCGATATCGCTGCCGAGCGCGTAATAGGCGTTCTGGCTCAACTGCGCACCCTGCAGGGTGCCGGGCGTCATGTCGCCGCGGCCCGCCCCCAGGCTGTTGATGACGGTGTACACGTTGCCATTGATGGTCAGGGCGCCGCTGCCGCTGAAATTGACTTTGCCGGCAAAGGTATTGTTGGCGCCGAACGCGGTATTGACTTTCAGGCCGGCCGGGGCCAGGTCCAGGCTGGCGCTGCCGGTGGCGCTCATGACCGCCTTGATGTTGATGGCGTTGCTGGCGGTCAGGGTCAGCTTGTTGGCGCTCCAGCTGACCGCGTCGTTGACGTTGATGCTGCCGTCGCTGCCGCTGCCGCCGGTGCTGGCCAGCGCAACGTCGGCCAGCGCCAGGTTGCCGCTCAGGGTGGCGCCGCTGATATCGCCGCCGCTGGGCGCGATCGTGAAGCCGTCCGGGTCGAGCAGCCAGGTTCCTGTCTTGCCGGCTGCGGCGCGCGCATCGACCCGGGTGGTCGCGCCGACCGCCAGCCGGCTGCCCGAGGTTTCCACAAAGCCGCCGTTGCCGCCGTTTTCCCCGCCGCGCACGCTGATCGCGCCATCGACCGTGGTCTTGCTGGCGTGCTTGCCAAGCTCGCCCATCAGGACCACCGAGCCGCCGTTGCCGTGCGATCCGGGGGCGGCGTCGGCGCGGATCGTACCCGCATGATTGACCTGGCCGGACCCGCTGAGCAGGATGCGTCCGCCATCGCTGACCAGGCCGCTCGCCTCGAGCACGCCGCTGTTGTTCACCACCCCGCCCTGCAAGCTGTTGCTGGCCTGGGCCGACAACACGATCAGGCCACCGGGCGCGAGCACCGCCTGGCGATTCTCGACCAGGGCCGCGATGGCCGACGGCGTGACGCTCACCGAGGCCAGGGTATTGCTGTCGTTGAATTGCAAGGTGAGCGCTTCGCCGGCAGCGAACGCCACCGCGCCCTGCTGCGCGAGCACGATGCCGCTGTTGCGCACCTCGGGGGCCAGCAGCGCGATATAGCCGCCCAGCGTGGCATGCAACTGCCCCTCGTTGAGCACGCTCCCGGCCGCCCCGGCGCGGGTGAACGTATTGCTTCCAGCCATGAAGTCGGCGGTCGACATCGCATGCGTGGTCGCCACCAGCCCGCCCACCTCGACCGTGGCCGAGCGGCCGAAATACACGCCCGCCGAATTCGACAGGAATACCTGGCCGTTGGCCGTGAGCTTGCCGAAAATCTGGCTCGGGCTGGCGCCCATGACCCGGTTGAGGGTCACCGAACGGCTCGACGGCTGCACAAAATTGACGCTGGCGCCCTGCCCGATATTGAAGCTTTGCCACTCGATGGCGCCGCGTTCGGTGCTCTGCTGGATCGACATGGCGGCGCCGGCCTGGCTCACTTGCGCGTTCCCCGCCACCACATTGGCCCCGCCCGGCAAGGCGCCAACGGCCGGCGCCGTCTGCGCCAGGGCCGCATCGGCGAACCCGGCCACCAGCCCCAGCGCGGCCAGCACGGCGGCGAGCGGCCGGCGGCTGCCCTTGCCCCGCCCTTTGGCGTGCTCGGCAACGGCAACCCAGCAGCAGCACTGCTCGCTCCAGATCAGGCGATAGAAGCGGTTCATCGAAGCATGTGCGAACATGATGATTCCCTTAATTCAAAATGGCAGGCTGGCTTGCAGCCAGAAGCGGTTGCGGGTCAGCGAACCATCCTGGTCGCTGCCGCTGGCGCTCGGATTGGGATTGGCGCCGATCCGGCGCGCCCAGGTGGACTTGAGGCTGATGCCTTTCGGTGCCAGCCAGCTCAAGGCAACGCCGGCGCCGCGCAAGGAATAGGCATTGCGCGTTTCGGCCCCGGCGAAATTGTTGTCGTGGTTGATCCTGACATGCCCCCAGTCGTAGAACCCGGCCAGCGACAGCTTGTGCGGCAACTGGGCGCGCAGTTCGATGCTGGCCAGCTGGCCGGACGCGCCGCCGCCTTCGTTGATGGGATAGGCGCGCACGCCGCTCGGGCCGCCAAGATAGAATTTTTCGGCCGAATCGAGATTCTTGCGCGCCGCCTGCCCCGCCAGGGTCATGTACAGCAGCAGGGCGTCGTTCAACGCCTGGGTGCGCGCGGCCGCGTAGCGCAGCTTGGTGAAGCGCCCGGCCGATTTCACCGTGGCCGCGTCTGCCGCGCGCGTGGGCGAGCCATCCAGGTCGACCTCCCCGCGCACCAGGCTCAGGCTGCCGGTGTTGTTGCCGCCGCCGCCCAACTGATCGAGCGCGTTGCCGTACAGCGAAGCGCCCAGGGTATCGATGCGGTAATCGCTCACGGTGGCGCCAAGGGCGTGGTTGTCGAAACGGCGGTGATCGACATTGAGGGCGAGCGACAGGTTTTTCAGGCGCGAGCGGAGCAAGGGGTAGCTGCCGTCGAGCCCGCTTGTCGAGGATTTGCCGCGGGCGTCGAGCGCCGCCGTGTCATCACTGACGAGCTTGTAACGCAAGGCCGATACATGGGCGCCAGCGCGCACACCGCTGCTGCCAACGGGCACGCTGGCGTCGAGCCGGGCGTAATCGATTCCTTCCGAATGCTGCAAACTCAGTCCGATCTGGTCGCCCAGGCGAAAGGGGCTGTTGAGGTAGATATCGCCGCTCACGCGCGCCCGTCCGGTCGAGCGCGAGCCGGCGTTGTCGACGCTGACGACGCCGCTCAGCAGCGGTGCGTCTTCCACTTTTAACAACAGGTCGGTTTCGCGCTCGTTGCGCCCGGCGCTCAGGCTGCCGGTGACGGTGACGCCGGGCAGGTCGCCCAGCAGCAGAAGGGCCCGGTCGAGCGCGTCGGCATTGAGCAGCGCGCCCTTGCTTTGGGCCGCGTCGACCATGGCGATCAGGCGCTGCGGCGCGATGCGGGCTGCGGCCGCGCCGCCGTCGAGGCGGACTTCGCCGAAGATCGCTTCGACAATCTGGATCGTCACCACGCCGTCGACAATTTCCTGGTGTGGCAGATAGGCCCGCACAATCCATCCCGACTGGCGGTACAGGGCGGCGACCGCGGCTGGCGCCTGTTGCAGCTGGGTGAAGTCGAGTGGCCGCCCGCGCAGGCCGGCGAGCGCAGCGCCGAGCTGTTCATTGCTGAGCAACGTATTGCCGACGAAGCGAAATGCCGTCACGGTCACGGCCGCGCCGCTCAAGGCCCGCATCGGTGGCGGCACGCCGACTGCGGGCGCATTGGTCCTGGGAGGCGGCGGACGCCCTTTCTCAATTTGCTGCAGCAGGGAGCCCGCATCCGGCGTCGTTTGGGCGTGGACAGTTTGCAAGGAAAACAGGGCGACGGCAACAAGGCATTTCCGATGACGAACGAGTGTCATGATCTGGTCCCATGGTACGTAAAGGTACGCAACAGGCGTACCTGGACTGGCTCGTCCGCGACCAGCGTGTACGCTCAGCGCGCGGCGTGATATCGGCGGACAAGCATGGTCAATCTGTGCTGCGATGGTGGCGGTGCTGCGGGCCGGAATTGCTCGGGCCCGGCTGTATGGCGCCGGCGCTTCTGTGCGCAGCATGTTTTCGAAGTGCAGGGTTTGACAATACGCAGATTCGCGTTGAACGACCAGCGCGTTCATCACGTGCGCATGGATATTCGAACAAATGTGCCGCCAATGACACACTCCGCTGTCGACGCGGCCACTAAGCGAACTCGACATTAGAGGCCGTAACGGCCCGCCGCTGCCGATGCCCGGCAGCGGCAGCTTTCACGAACCGCGCCAGGCCGGGATCAGTAGCGCCACTGGACGGTCAGTTCGGCATGGCGCCGCGCGCCCAGCAGGTACTGGCTGCCGCCGTACGACGTGCTGGCATACAGCTTGTCGGCCAGGTTGCGCAGGTTCAGCTGCACCAGCACGTGGCGGCTGGCCTGCCAGCCGACGCTCGCGTCGAGCACCGTGTAGGCCGGCAGCGCCTGGGCGTTGGCGTTGTCGATAAAACGCGCGCCGACGTAGCGCGCCCCGCTGCCGGCGCGCCAGTCGCCGCTGCGGTAGCTGAGCCACAGATTGGCCGAGGACCTGGGCGCGTCCGCCGGACGGTTGCCGGCGCGCGAGACGTTGCCGCTTTCGATCAGCTGGTCGAAAGCGGCGTCGGTATAGACCGCGTTCGCTTCCAGGCGCCAGGCCGGCGTGACGGCCACGCTGGCGCTCACTTCCACCCCGCGCGACGATTGCGCGCCGCCCTGGATCGACAGCGCCGGGTTGGCCGGGTCGCGCGTGATGATGTCGTCCTTGCGGATGCGGTACAGCGCGGCCGTCCACTCGGCCTTGCCGCCGGCCAGCGATTGCTTGACGCCCGTTTCCACCTGGCGCGAACGGGTCAGCTTGTAGCGGCTGTTGGCCAGGTTCAGCGACAACAGGCTGGTCACCGGATCGCTGCCGCTGCTGACCTGGCCGTACAGCGACGTATCCGGCGCCAGCTTCCAGCTCAGGCCCAGGCGCGCGGCGGTCGACTGCAAGGTGGCATCGAAGCCGGCCGCCCCCTGCAGGCTGGTGCGTTCGACCTGGTAGCGGTCGTGGCGCAGGCCCGCCAGCAACAGCAGGCGCTCGCTGAATCGATAAGCGTCTTCGGCGTACAGCGCATGCGTGACGGTATCGGTCGTGAAGTTCGGGCGCAAGGGATCGGGGCTGTCGAACACTCCCGGCGCAAAACCGGTCGGCGCCACGCTCGATGCGCCGCCGTAGGGGGCGTTATTGGTGTGGGTGAAATTGATGGTGGCCGCTTCCCACCCGGCCACCAGGCGGTTGGCGCCGCCGTCCCAGCGCGCCTCGAGCCGGTTGCCGGCCTGCTCCTGGTGGTGCGCGATGGCGATGTAGTCGCTGCGCTCGACCAGCTTCGCCTGGACGTCGTAGGCATAGCTCTCCACATTGCGCCAGTGGCGGCGCGCCTTCATGTAAACGAGTTCGTCGCTGACGCTGAGGGCCGGCGTGAGGCGCCACGTCAGGCGGGCCAGCGCCTTGTCGTCATCGAGGCCGATAGCGGCGTCGCCGACGTTGTAGTTCTGCCTGCGCAGCGCGCGCGCCAGGGCGCCGTCCACCAGCGGGGTGCCGAAGTAGCGCTGCGGCTTCTGCTCCAGATGGTCGAGCTGGAGCGCGAGGTCCAGCGTGGGCGCCAGCGCATACGCCAGGCTGGCCAGCACTTTGCCGTGGCGCGCATCGCCGCGTTCGATCAAGCCGTCGCTGCGGTCGGCGTAGGCGTCGATGCGGAACGCTCCGCCCTGCCCCAGCGCGCCGCTGGCGCCGACGCCGGCGCGCAGCGCGCGCCCGGCCCCGATGCCGGCCATCGCCTCGAATGCGGCGGCGCGCGTGGGCGCCTTGCGCACGGCGTTGATGGTGGCGCCGGTGGTGCCGCTGCCGTGGATCACCGAGCCCGGGCCGCGCAGCACTTCGATGTACTCGTAGCCCCACGGATCGGCGGGATAGCTTGCCGTGCCCGAGCCGACCTGCGGGCGCTGGCCGTTTTCCAGGATGGCGATGGCGCTGTTGCCGCTGAAGCCGCGCGCCGAATAGGCGATGCCGTTGCCGGGCGAGCTGATGTCGGTCAGGCCGGTGCTGCGGGTGACGGCGTCCTTGAGCTGCACGTCGCCGCGCGCTTCGATGCTGGCCGCGCCGAGCGACTCTACGCTCGCCGGCAAGTCCTGCGCCGCCCGCCCGATCCGGCTGGCGGCGCCGATCTCGCGCTTGAGGCCCAGGCCTTGGTTCGATTCCGCCTGGATGGTGATGACCGGCATCAGCGCCGCTGGCTCGGCCCGGGCGGCCGGGGTACACAGCAGTGCGATGGCGGCGACGATGGGACGGATGGGTGTGGAACAAGCGTGACTGGAAAGCATCATGGAAGCACCTGACGTAGTGAATGACCGGATCGGCCGATGGTGACGTTCGCGAACGCTTGCGCAAGCAGCATGGCACGCGCCGCCCGCCCAGGGCGAACGGAAACACGTACGCCGGCGGCGTGCGATTGCATTGGCAGAACAGAAAAAGGACGACAAAAAACAGGCAACCCCACACCCCGGGCGTTGCGCGTGCATCGTGACTGGCCGGTCTTCTGGCTCGCCGTCATCCTTCCCTGGCCTTGCCTTCCCATGCGCTGCACAGTGGCGTTCGATCAAAGTCGTCAGGCTTACAGCAGCGGGGGCTGCGCCGGACTGGCGCGAGATGAAAATCTCGTGCGTCACCGGCTTCCCGTTTCACCCTCCAGCCGACAAGCGGGAGGGCACCATCACGTATTGGGGCGCATTTTAGTGCGCGAAATGGTTTTTGTCACATCTTTCCTGCGCCAGCCAGCGGGATGGCGTGGAGATTGCCGCGCTGCCGCACTCCTGCGCATTTACAACAAACCTACCGATTTTCAATGTTTTCTGTGCAAGACGAATGGTTAATTAGCACGCTTGTGCATATTTGCAATACATTGAAGTGCCCGCGTTCAGGTTGGCCGGCATGGCATGCCTGGCGGACGGGTCCAACTAAAAAGGAGACGCTTCATGAGCATTCGCTTTCGTCGTTCTTTGCACACCTTGTTACCCTTCCTTGCACTACTCGCCCCGGCTTCCGAGGCAGCCGCCAGCACCCTGAACCAAAACGCTTCGTGGACCATCGACCGGGCCGGCACCAGCACCAAGTACCGCTCGGTGGCCTACGGCGACTCGATCTATGCCGGCTTTAACGGCTCCGTCACCAGCGCGGCCAAATACGCGGCGCCCACGGTCAACGCGGAGTATCTGTCGGGCCAGTGGGGCGCCGACGTCGAAAGCGTGCGCCGCACCAAGTCCGGCGCGGTGGCCGAGGACGTGTACAACAACAAGATCGTGGCCGAGCGCTCGTATATGCAAGCCAGTAACACGCGCGTGGTCACCTTCGAAATGTGCGGCAACGATGGTTTGCAGGCGCGCTCGGCCTTCAAGAGCCAGACCGGCACCTGCAACTACAGCGGGCTGGCCGCCGCCGAAACCAGCTGCAAGAAGTATGTGACAGCCGCGATGGACTACATCAACGCCAACGCCTACGCCGGAGTCAAGCTGAAGGTCGTCTCCAACCTGCACTATCCGGGCTATGCGGTGGACAATGTGCAAAGCACCTGCAAGGATGCGGGCACCGGCGCCACCGTCAAAATGCAGGACAAGTTCCTGCCCGCGCTGGCCAGGATGAACTTCATGATGTGCGATGTGGCGCGCCAGAAGGGCTTCCAGTGCGCGGACAATTTTGCCCAGTACATGGGGGCCGATTACGACAGCAACGGCGACGGCCGCATCGACGCCGAGGGCTTGCGCTATGTGAACGGCGAGAGCGAAGCGAGCTACGTCAACCGCCTGACCACGGCGCTGCGCTCGACCATCCGCGACGCCAACACGCACTTTGTGTCGTCGGGCAGCAGCTACGACTACATCCAGTCGGACGACACCCACCCGACCTACAACGGCAGCACCTTCAGTTCCGGCCTGTTCGGCAGCACCACCGGCAGCGGCGCGCCACGTTACACGAGCTTCAGCGGCGGCAAGAACCCGATCTGGAACCAGTACGGCCATGAGCGCATCGGCTGGGCGGTGTCGACCTACAATCCGGCCACGCCGTAAGCACAGGGCGCCGATCCGTGGACACGCCTCCGCGTTCCGGGCCGGCGCCGTCTGGCAGCGCGCAATCCGCTGCCAGCCGCGCCTGGCGGCCCTCCCGGGGCCGCGCCGTCATCGTCGTGCTGCTGGCCGTTGCCTGCGGCGCCGCGCTGTTCTATTTATGGACGCCGACCCGCGGCGGGGCCGGCGCCGCCGCGCCGATCGCGGCAGCGCCGCCGCTGCCGACGACAACGCATGCGCCGGCGGCGGGCATTGCACGCGCGCCTGTGCCTGTGCCGGCCGCGCCGGCGCGCGCCCCCGAAGGTGACGCCGACCCCACGCGCGACCTGTCGAGCTACGTCGCGCGCGGCGCCAGTCCCAGCATGGCGCAAGTCATCGAAGGCCTGCACGAGCGCGGCATCCATTCCGGCCTGGGCGCCTTTTCGCCACCGGGAACCAGTCCGCCCCTGGTCGGGCTGGCGGTGCCCGAGGATTTCGTTTTGCCGAAGGGCTATGTGCGCCATCACCAGGCCACCGATGACGGCCAGCGCATCGAAGCGGTGCTGATGTTCGCACCCGACTTCCAGTTGCGCGATGCCAGCGACAAGCCCATCGAGATGCCCAAGAACCTGGTCGTCCCGCCGGAACTGGCACCGCCCGGCTTGCCGATCCGGCGCATCGTCATTCCCCCGGCACGCCCGGAGCGCTGACCATCATGACCTTATCGACCAACGCGACAGTGCGTACCATCGCGGCCATCTTCGCCAGCGGCGCCATGGTGGCGCTGTATGCGCGCGGCGGCGCCGCCTGGCCGCTCGGTTTCGTCCTGCTGGCACCCTGGCTGCGCACGCTGGACGCCAGCCCCACCCTGGCGGCGGCCTTGCTGCGCGCCTGGCTCATGGCGCTGGCCTATACGGCGGCGGCGTTCGCCTGGTTCGGCTCCGCGCTCGGGATCTATGCGCAGGTCGGCGCGGCCACCGGGGTGGCGCTGCTGCTGCTCGCCGCCCCGCTGTTCCAGCCGCAATTCATGGTCTTCGCCCTGGTGCGCCACATCGCAGTGCGCCGGCATGGCGCCGCGCTGGGCGCGCTGGCCGGCGCGGGGGGGGGGGGGGGGGCCCCCCCCCCCCCCCCCGGGGGGGGGGGGGGGCCCCGCGGGGGCCCCCGCCGGCGCGGCCCCCGCCGGGGCGGGGGGGGGCCGCCCGCCCCGCGGGGGGGGCGGGCGGCG
>NZ_WHJF01000145.1:0-12799 GCF_011682185.1 Massilia genomosp. 1 | reverse complement strand
ACGTCCGGTCTGCCGAGAATCGACCACACGCCGCCAAACTTCAACCTTCAAACCGCTTCATTGACTGTCCCGTTCAATTGGGTAGGGACGCTATCGCCCGCGACATTCCGATTCAAGTTGAAAAGGTTCTGCATCGGAAAAGTGAAGCTGCGGCGGTGGTTTGTGCAACATTCAGGCTAGGCCGCCAGGCCGGTCCTGTGGTCGGATCGGCAACGGGAGCGAGCGGCACGTCCGCCGCCGCTTCCCGCACCTTGCAAGGACCCGATGCACCCGTCGTGAACTCAGTTGGCGCCGCTGGCGGCGTGCATGCTGCTCAGCGGCTGCCCGATCTTCCTTCTGTGCGGATTCTGACGAGTCGGCAGCATGCGCAACCCCGGCTCCAGACAGTTACTGGCGACAACTAAATGTCGTTCCGACAATGACATCGCGCCGCTGACGATGCCCTGACCGTTGCAGCGCCAGCGCGTCAAGCAGTCGTGGCAAAATGGGCGTCAGCCCGGCATGTCAGGCCACATACGCCGCCGCATTGGCCCCGAATACCATCCGGAGCCTGCGATGAACGCTAGTTTGTTGCGCTGGCGCTACCATTTTTATAACTTTTCTGGCAACAGGTATGCCATCCGGGGCGTGTTCGATTAAGATGGTCAGATTTTTACTGTCTGGAAACTTAGATGATCGTCGGCAAACGAAGCTTCCGCCTTAGCGCCATTGCGCTGGCGCTTGTGGTCTGGCTTCCCCACGGTGCGGCCAGCGCGGCCGCGCCGGCACCTGTCGCGGCGGCCGGCGCCCCGGCGGCCGGCATCGCGGCCGAGCTGCGCACCTTGGCGATCAGCGCGGCGGCGGTGCCGACGCGCGGTTCGCGCCCGTATGACGAACGCGACTGGCTGGCCCGCTTCTACATCGCGCGCGCCTATGCGCCGGCCTGGCAGGAGCGCGGCTACAAGCAGGCCAGCGCCGCCCTCTCGCTGCTGCAAAACGCCGGCGTGCATGGCCTCTCGCCGGCCGAGTACAACGTCGATGGCCTGGCGCGCCAGCTGGCCGATCCGGTCCAGCGCACCAGCGCCCGCTTCGACGCCGGCATGACCCAAGCCATGCTGCATTACCTGGCCGACCTGCGCGTGGGCCGGGTCAAGTCCGAATACCACACCACCCTGCCCGATCCGCGCCTGACCAAGACCGATCCGGTCGAGCAACTGCGCGCGGCGCTGCTGAACCAGCGCCTGGATCAGGCGGTGGCCGCGTCGGAACCGCGCATTCCGCTGTACCGGCGCGTGATGGCGACCCTGGCGACCTACCGCAAGCTGGCCGAACAGCCGTTCACGGCGCTGCCGGCGCTGCCCGACGGCGTCAAGAAGCTCGAACCGGGCGCGCCGTACGCCGGCGTGGCGACCCTGCGCGCGCGCCTGGTCCAGTTGGGCGACCTGAGCGCCAGCGCACCGGCCGAGCCGCCCGCCAAGGCCGGCATCTATACCGAGGCGCTGGCCGAAGGCGTCAAGCGCTTCCAGTCGCGCCACGCGCTCAATGACGATGGCGTGATCGGGGCCGGCACCCTGGCGGCGCTGAACGTGCCGCTGACGCGCCGCGTGCGCCAGCTCGAACTGGGCCTGGAGCGCCTGCGCTGGCTGCCCGACTTTCCGGACGGGCGCCTGATCGCGGTCAACCTGCCCTCGTTCCGCCTGTGGGCGCTGGAACTGGGACCGGGTGCCAAGAACCCGCTGATCGAAATGCGCGTGATCGTCGGCGCGTCGGCCAAAACGCCGACCCCGCTGTTCGTCGGCTCGATGCGCTATGTGGAATTCAATCCGTACTGGAACGTGCCGCGCAGTATCGAAAAAGGCGAAATCATTCCCAAGCTGGCGCGCGATCCGGGCTACCTGGGCAAGAACGACATGGAATTGGTGCCGATCGGCGGCGGCGCGCCGGTATCGACGGTCGATGCCGGCGTGCTGGACGGACTGCGCGCCGGCCAGTACCGCGTGCGCCAGCGGCCGGGGCCGCGCAATGCGCTCGGCGCGGTGAAATTCGCCATGCCGAACTCGGACAATATCTATCTGCACTCGACCTCGGCGCAAGGCTTGTTCAAGCGCGGCCGGCGCGACCTGAGCCACGGTTGCATCCGGGTCGAAAACCCGCTGGGGCTGGCCAAGTTCGTGTTCGGCGACCAGCCGCAGATGACCCCGGCCGCGATCGACGCGCTGATGAAGCCGGCGCCGATGAAAACCGTCGGCATCAAGACGCCGATTCCGGTGGTGCTGTTCTATTCGACGGCCGTGACCGACCGCGAAGGACTGGCCTTGTTTCCGGAAGACGTGTACAAACGCGATCCGGCGCTGGAAAAGATGTTAAAGGTCCGTAGCGACGCTATTGCGCAGGCGCACTAACCACGCGCTTGAGGCGCTGCCCGTGGATGCCCCACTGGCAGTCGTCGCCATCGACGCGGCCGGTGATGACCCAGCCGGTGCCGATTTTCTGCACACCGACCTCGCCGCCAATCTCGGCGGCGAGTTTTTCGGCCCACATGCTGGCCGAACCTTTTCCCTTGAACAGTTCATTTCCTTCAAAGATGACCGTGGCATCGAACACGGGCATTGCAAATACGGTTGTCATTTTTTCTTGATCGCTTCAGTTGGTTGAGATGTAGACCACCGCCGTCCTTCCCGCGCAGGCGGGAAGGACATAGCGGGGCTGCCAGAACGACGCAGTCGGTCTGAGGGAACGACGCTGTGGGCTGCCGGAACGCCCCAAGCGTGCCACGGACGCTATCCTACCATCTCGCCTCAGCCCTCGCGCCCATCGATGCGGGCGCGCCACAGATACGGCGTGTACACCAGCAAAAACAGCAGGAACGACAGGCTCCAGCACAGGCCGGACGCCAGCAGCGCACCATTGCGCCACTCGAAGGGAAGGAACTGCGCCAGCACGCGCAGCACGGCGCCGGCCTGGATCAGCAGGTACATGACGGGTTCGTAGCGCCCGGCCTTGAGCATGCGGCCCGTGTGGCCGAGCGTGGTGCGGGTCATCATGCCGATGATCAGCCCTGCCATCGATCCGACCGCCAGCGCGTGGAAGCCGGCGCTGGCCGTCCCGAAGCCGAGCGCGGCCAGCGACAACAGCGCAAAGCCGAGCGCAATCCAGGCGTAGCCGAGGTGCAAAATCCACAGCAGCGGCACGTGCAAGGTGCGCTGCGGCTGCCAGCCAAGCAGGCGCAGCAGCACAGCGCAGGCGGCCGCCATCATCAGGGTGGCGCCGATCGCGCCCGGCAGCGGCAGCACGTAGGCCGCGCTGGCGGCCACCGTCAGGCCCAGCGCCACCTTGTCGTAGCGCGGCCGCACCACCGGCTTGCTGCCGGGCGCGCCATTGGTGGTGAACATGGGAATGACCCTGCCGCCGATCACCGCTTCGATGAGCACGATCACCAGGATCGCGCCATGCACGGGCGCCAAGGGCGACATGGCGACCCAGCCCAAGGTGGCGGCATGGAACAGCGCGTTGGCCAAGGTCAGCAAACCGAGCAGGAACACCAGGAACAGGTTGCGCTTGTTGCCCGATTGCTTGAGCACGCGGTACAGGGGCCAGGCGGCCAGCGGCAGGAACAGCAGGTCGACCACGGCGGCGGCCAGCGGCGGCGCGGCCAGCATGGCGCCGCGCCCGGCCAGCCACACGCCGGCCAAGGCCGCCAGGTGGACGCCGCGCGGGGTCGGCAGATTGGTCCAGGCGCGCCCGGCCGTGAACAGGAAACCGATCATCACGGCGATCGCCATGCCGTACACCATCTCGTGCGCGTGCCAGCCGAGGCCGACGTGCGGCCAGTGCAGCCAGCCCAGGTATTGCGCCAGCCACAAGGGCACGGCGAGCGCCGCGAAGGCCGCCGTCAAGATGTAAAAAGGCCGGAAGCCGAGCGCCCACACGGGGTGCTGCGCGCTCCACGGCGCGTGGTGGACCGGCGCGGCCGGCTCGTCGATTGTCAGCAGACTCATTTCATCCATCCTTTAAAGATATATTCAATATACTACTTAAAGGCGCCGCGCCGGGCAATGGCTATCGCGCGCGTTTTGAGGGCGGATCGGGCACGGCGCCGCCTAAGTGGGGCATTCTTGATGCAGGTTATGCTTTTCGAACAAATCGCACGGGCTTCTGGACGGCGGCCAAACGGCCCTTTACGCTGTTCGCATCAACCCACGTCAACCATCGGAGAACATATGCAAACCGCCTTACTGACCATTCCCGCCATGCAGAACCAGACCGTGGCGCTGGCCGTCGCGCAGGCGCTCGAAGCCGTGACCGGCGTCGAGACCGTACACCTGACCCTGGCCACCGGCCGCGCGCGGGTCGGCTTCGACGAGGCGCGCGCCTCGGCCGAACAGTTGCGCGATGCCTTGTTCGGCGCCGGCTTCACGGTGGCGCCGCCGGCCAGCGGCGGCTGCTGCGGCGGCTGCGGCGGCGGCTAGATCCGCTCCGGTCGGGCCGGCATCCGCCTGACCGGCTGACTGTCGCCGGCGCAACGCGCGGCGCCTCGATCGCGGTTCCCGCCCGCCGCTCCTATTTCATGCGCTGTTCGACGGCGAACACGGCGGCCTGCACGCGGCTGGCCAGCTTGAGTTTCTTGAGCACGTTCTGGACGTGGATCTTGACCGTGCTTTCGGCCAGGTCGAGGTTGCGGGCGATGCATTTGTTGCTCTCGCCGCGCGCCAGGCTGTCGAGGACTTCGCGCTCGCGCGGGGTCAGCTTGTCGAGCTCGGACGCGGGCGCTTCGGCCGCCGTGCCGGCTTGCAACTGCGCCACCAGCTTGCCGGTCATCGCTTCGGCCACCACGGTCTCGCCGGCGGCGGCGCGGCGGATCGCGCGCAGCAGGTAATCGGTATCGATATTCTTGATCAGGTAACCGCTGGCGCCCGCACGCAGGGCCGTGCCCAGGTCTTGCGCCTCTTCCGACACGGTGAGCATGACGATCGCCGCGTCCGGGCAATCCTGCTGCATCAGCTGCAAGGTTTCGACGCCGGACATGCCGGGCATGTTCAGGTCGAGCAGCACCACGTCGGGCTGCAACTGGCGCGCGCGCTTGATGCCTTCGACGCCATCGGCCGCCTCGCCGACGACGGCGAATTCGGCGTGGCGCTGGAGCAGCGAGCGGATGCCGCTGCGAAACAGGCTGTGATCGTCCACCAGCAGCACGCGGATCGCTTGGTCGGGGGTGTCCATGGGGTTCTCCATTTGATAAATCAGGCGGCGCGGCGATGCGCCTGCGGCAAGGTCAAGGCGATGGTGGTGCCGACGCCGGGCTGCGAGCTGACGGCCAGCGTGGCGTCGATGCGCTGGGCGCGCTCGCGCATGATGTGGATGCCGACGTGGCTCTCGCCGCGAACTTCGAGCAGGGCCGGATCGAAGCCGGCGCCGTTGTCTTCGATACTCAGTAAAAAATCGTGACTGTCCTGCAGGCGCACCGTGACCTGGCTCGCGTCCGCATGCTTGCGCACGTTCGACAGCGCCTCCTGCACGATGAACAGCAGTTGCAATTGCTGCTCGCGCGGGAACGGGGCGCCGTCGACATCGGCCACCAGCTCGGCGACGATGCCGGTCTGGCGACGGAATTTGTCGACCGTGGTTTCCAGCGCGGCGACCAGGTTGCCCTCGGCCAGACGGCTGCGGAAGTTGTGCAACAGTTCGCGCACGTCTTCGTAGCTTTCCTGCACGCCGGCGCGCAGGGCCGGGATGATGTCGGCCACGTCGCCCAGCTTGCCGTCGCGCACGGACTGGTCCAGCATCTGGACTTGCAGGTTGAGGAAGTTGAGGCCTTGGGCGATGCTGTCATGCAAGCCCTGGGCCACCAGGTTGCGCTCTTCGGAGACCGCCATTTCGCGTTCGCGCGCGCCCAGGCGCAGGTTTTCGATGGCGGTGCCGAGCAACTGGCCTAGCGTTTCAAGCAAACCCTGCTCGCGCGCGTCGAGTTCGCGCGGCGTGCGGAAATGCAGGTTGAAAAAACCCAGGTGCTGCTGGTGCGCATACATGTGGAATACCGAGACCGTGACGAAGCCTTCGCGGTGGCATTCAAGTTCGTAGCGCTTGTCGAGCTTGCGCAGGTCGTGGATCACCGTGACTTTTTTCTGGACCGCTTCGCCGCACAGGCAATCGCCGACCTTGATGCAGTGTTCGCGCTCGACCAGGCGTTTCGACAAGCCGTGGTGGACCACCATGTGCAGATTGTCGCGCCCGGCGTCGAGCACGCGCACCGAGCCGCCGTCGGCCTGGAAGTAGTCGCTGATGCGCTGCAAAAAGCCTTCGCACAGCGGTTCCACTGGCTGCGGACGCTGCAGGAAGGCGGCGCTGTCGTACAACAAGGCCAGTTCGCGGTTGTTGTGTTCCAGCGCGGCGGTCTTGGTGCGCACCAGGCTTTCCAGGTTGCCGTACAGCGCTTGCAGGCGGTCGGCCATCTGGTTGAAGCCTTGCGCCAGCTGACCGAATTCGTCGACGCTGTCGACCGCCAGGCGCACTTCGAAATCCTTGTCCTTCATGCGGTGCAAGCCGTCGTGCAGGCGCGTGACCGGTTCGATGATCAGGCTGAACATGAGGTAGATCAGGCTGACGGTGCCGACCATGGCCAGGGCCAGCAGGGCCAACTGCGAGGCGCGCAGCCAGAAGGTGCGCGTTTCGCTGTCGCGCTCGATCAGCTGGACCAGGGCGTCGACGCGCTCAACGAACACGTCGGTGCGCGCAAGGTAGCGCCGCAGCGCGCCGGCGTCGGCGCCCTGCCCGGCCGCCAGCGCGCTGGCGGCCGGGCGCAGGTCGCGCCGCCAGTCGCTGTTGATGCGATCGAACTCGCCGACGATGGCGCGGGTCGGCGGCAGGAACAAGGGGCGCTGCGGGTCGCCCTGGTGCAATTGCGCCAGGGTGGCGTCGATCTGGGCCATCTGGCGGGCGGCGCCGGCCTGGCGCGGGGCCGTGCCGGCAGTGTCGGCCGCGCCCGGTTGCGCCAGCAGGATCGCCAGCCGGTAACTGCTCATGCGCAAGCTGCCGGTATCGTTGATGGCGGCGGCGCTGCCTTCGAGCTGCCAGGACAGGTACAGGGTCACGCCAATGGCGCACAGGGCCAGCGCCAGGAAGCCGAGCAGTGCGCCGACAATCTTGGCGGAAAGCTTTTGACGCGAGGGAATCAGGGTATTCAGGGGCATGCGTTCTCCTTGCCAGCGCCATGATACGCTGCCGCGTTGCTAATCGGTATCGCCGCGCTGCCGCTCATCCGCCGGTTTGCGACATGAAGCGGATGATTTTGTCCGGTTGCTCACGGAATTCGTGCTTTTCGGGTTTCAGTTCGATGGCGGCGCGGATCGCCTGTTCCAGCTCGGCATCGCTGGCGCCGCCGCGCAGCAAAGGGCGCAGCTCGACCTTGTCTTCCTGCCCAAGGCACAGATACAGGGTGCCGTCGACCGACAGGCGCACGCGGTTGCAGTCGGCGCAAAAATGCTGCGACATGGGCGTGATGAAGCCGACGCTGGTGCGTCCGTCCGGTGTGGCCAGGTAGCGCGCCGGCCCGCCGCCGAGCGTAGCGCTCTGGTGTACCAGGCCGAAGTGACGGCGCAGGTGGCGTTCGATCGGCCCCAGGTCGAGCCAGGTGGCGTCGCGCCCGGTGGCGCCCATGGGCATCGCTTCGATCAGGCGCAGCACGAACTGGTGCTCGATGCAAAAGGCGACCATGGCGTCGATCTGGTACTCGTTGACGCCGCGCAGGGCCACCATGTTGATCTTGATCGGATCGAAGCCGGCCGCCTTGCCGGCCATGATGCCGTCGAGGATCATGCCGAGGCTGTCGCGCCCGGTGATCTGCTGCATGCAGGCGCGGTCGAGCGAATCGAGGCTGACGTTGATGCGCGACACGCCCGCCGCGCGCAGGGCGTCGGCGTGGTGCGCCAGGCGGGTGGCGTTGGTCGAGAGCGACAAGTCGTCGATGCCGGGCAAGCTGGAAAGGCGTCCGGCCAGTTCGGCCAGATGACGGCGCAGCAGCGGCTCGCCGCCGGTCAGGCGCAGGCGGCGCGTGCCGAGGCGGGCGAAGGCGGCCACCAGGCGTTCGATTTCATCGAAGGTAAGCCAGTGCGCCGGCTCCTCGAAGCCCTTGAAGCCTTTGGGGATGCAATAGCTGCAGCGCAAGTCGCAGCGGTCGGTCACCGACAGGCGCAAATATTCGATCGATCGCCCATACCGGTCGCGCAACATGGCCCTGCTCCCTGAAGATTGATGACAGGCCGATTGTAGCGGGACGGGAGCGGTTTGAATGTGCCCATGACGGGCTAGGCGGGCTAGTCATAAAGGACTAGAGGGCATATTGTGCAACAATTTGGCAATGCGCGCATGCCGGTGCGGCGCTCCTGCATCCAACTAATGACACCAGGATTAACCATGCTGACCACACTTGCCATTGCCAACTATCGCTCGCTGCGCGACCTGACTCTTCCTTTGCAGCAGTTAACCGTGATCACCGGGGCCAACGGCAGCGGCAAGTCGAGCGTGTACCGCGCGTTGCGCCTGCTGGCCGACGCGGCGCAAGGCTCCCTGATTCCAGCACTGGCGCGCGAGGGCGGCTTGCAGTCGACCTTGTGGGCGGGACCGGCGGATGGGTCGCGGGCGATGCGGCAGGGCCGGCATGAGGTTCAGGGTACGGGGCGGGCCGAACCAGCCAGCCTGCGGCTCGGTTTTGCCAGCGATACCAGCAGCTACCTGATCGACCTGGGCGTCCCGGTCAAGACCGACAGCGCGTTCCGGCTCGACCCGGTCATCAAGCATGAGTGCATCTGGAGCGGGCCTTTCCTGCGGCGCGGCGCGCAGTTCGTCGAACGCGACGGCGCGCTGGTGAAGTTCAGGGATGAGGGCGGCCAGTGGCGCGTGCTGAGCGCCGCCCTGGCCTCGTTCGACAGCATGCTGACGCAACTGGGCGACCTGCGCGATGGCGTGGAATTGCTGCAGTTGCGCGAGAAAATGCGCTCATGGCGCTTTTACGACCACTTCCGCACCGATGCCGACGCCCCGGCACGGCGCGCACAAATCGGTACCCACACGCCGGTATTGAGCCACGACGGGCACGACCTGGCCGCCGCGGTCCAGACCATCATCGAGATCGGCGAGGCCGATGCGCTGGACGAAGCGGTCGACGATGCGTTTCCGGGTGCAACGCTGGAGGTGAACATCAACGATGGGCGTTTCGAGCTGCACATGCGCCAGCGCGGCTTGCTGCGCCCGATGCGCACCAGCGAATTATCGGACGGGACGTTGCGCTACCTGTTGTGGATCGCCGCCCTGCTCACCCCGCGCCCGCCGGAACTGCTGGTGCTCAACGAGCCGGAAACGAGCTTGCATCCGGACTTGCTGGCGCCGTTAGGGCGACTGATCGGCCGCGCCGCGCGTCAGTCGCAGATTATTGCGGTGTCGCACGCGAAGCGCCTGATTGCAGCGCTCGAAGGCCAGCGTGGCTACCAGTCGCTGCGCCTTGAAAAGGTGCTGGGAGCGACCCAGGTGGAAGGCATGGGCGAACTGGAGAAACCGGCCTGGCATTGGAACACGCGCTGATCCATGTTGCGTCGACCGCGACGCTTGCCCGATTCAGGCGGCTGGCTTCGGGCCGTCCGTTTCATAGGCGACTTTTTCGAAGCTGCCCTCGGTCAGCGCGGGCAGGCGCTCTGCGAAGGCCAGGAAATGCGGCTCCTGGAAGTGGGCGTCGAGATCGGCCTGGCTTTTCCACAATTCGAAGAAAACGAACTGGTTGGGCGTGTACGGCGATTGCAGGAAGTCGTAGCGGATGCAACCAGGCTCGGCGCGCGAGGGCTCGATCAGGGTGGCGACGAGGTCGATCACGGCCTGCGCGGCGCCCGGTTTGGCGGTGAATGTTGCGGAAAAAACCAGCATGTGTGCTCCGTGAGATACGTTAACAAGGTCAGATGTGCGCCGGCTTATCGATGTGCGAGCACAGTTGAAATTTTGGCAATCTTACCGAATTATAGGCGTATTCCTATGACGCCGCTGGCGGGCGCCTGTTTTCGCCGACCATGATCAGCGAGAGAGGCACGCCGCTTTCCGGGTGGGCCGGCTCGCGCAGGTCGGCCAGGGCCAGTCCGCTGTCCCTGAACAGGCTGAGCCAGCTGGCGAGGGTGCGGAAGTACCAGGGTGCGGGATCGGAAAATGCGTCGCTGAAGCCGGCCCAGCTGCCCGCGCGCCAACCGTCTTGGTAATCGGCCGCCGCACCGGCGGCGAGCGGGTGCATGGTCTGGACGATCAGCGCGCCGCCGGGAGTCAGGAAAGAAGGTGCCGCGCGCACGAGGCCATCGACCGACTCCTTTCCGAGCAGGGAAAAATTGCAGACCGCGACATCGGCATGCATGGCGAGCTTGCCGGCCGCGATGTCTTGGTACGAGAGCACGCGATAATCGCCCTGGCCCGCCCTGCGCGCCTGCTCGATGAGCGCGGGAACCACATCGACGCCGGTCATGGCAACGCCATCGAGGGCGCGCACCAGCCAGCCTTCGCCGCAGCCGATATCGATGCCGGTCGCCGGCACGCGGCGGCGCACGGCGTCGATGATCGCCTGATTGGTGGCGAGGGTGCGGCTGGCGATGGCGCCGCTGCGCACAGCGTCGGTCCAGGGCGCGCTGTTCTTCATCCATGAATCGATGATCTTTTGGTCGCTCAGTGGTTTCATGCCTGATTTTACCGCGCCAGCCTCGGCCCGCTGTCATGCACGATCAGTTAGGTGCGCCACATAGCGCGCCACGCTTGTTACGTACCATGGGGCCTGCCTGCTCCATGACGGGAGCATCGATTGTATTGACATTCAAAACGGAGACAACCATGTACTCGATTAACAAGAACCAGCCGGAAGATAATTACAAGGATCTGGACGGCAGCGCGGCGCTCGACAAACTGAAGGACCTGATCGATAGCGCGGAAACCTGTTTTTTCTGCACCCGGCACGAAGGCAGCGCCAGGCCGATGAGCGTGCGCCAGGTCGATGAACAGGGCAATCTGTGGTTTCTCAGCGCCGACGACAGCCACAAGAATCAGGAGATCGCGGCCGATCCGGCGGTGAAACTGTATTTCCAGGGTCCGACCAATTCCGAATTCCTGGTGCTCGACGGCGTGGCCACCATCACGCGCGACAAGGCCAAGATCAAGGAGCTCTGGAACTTCATCCTGAAAACCTGGTTCACCGGGGGCGAGGACGATCCGCGCATCACGGCGATCAAAATCACTCCCGGCCAGGGATACTACTGGGATAACAAGCACGGCAAAGCGGTGGCCGGCGTGAAAATGCTGGTCGGCGCCGTGATCGGCAAAACCCTGGACGATTCGGTTGAAGGCAACATCGCGGTGTAAGGCGGCAGTGCGGGTCGATGGCGGCGCATCGCGTCAGCCATTGGCGCCGGCCGGCGTTTCAGCGCGACAGGCCGTGACGACGCTGATGGTGCCGAACAGCGGCAAGCCGATATGCAGCAGGATCAGCCACCACAGACTGTGGGTGAAGTAAACAGCCAGTCGAGCATGGGTGCTTGTCTTGAAAAGGAGTTTAAAAACGCGCGTAGGCGCGCTGCGCAATCGCGGTCAGCGGTTTCAGATCGGCTTCGTTGGCATCGCGCCCGAGCGGCTGCACGCTGATTTCCACCTGCTTGTCATTGACGTTGAACGCAATTTTCATCATCTGATTCATGGGTTTGACGCAGGCATATTCAGCGACGCCCCGGGCGCCGAATTGCGGCATCAGGACGACCTTGCACATGTCCGATCCTGGCGCGTCGCGCCCCAATTTTTCATCGATGACGTGGTCCGATACCTGCACCACCAGCGAGGCGCGGCTGCCCTCGACCGATGCGGCGCACCAGTTGGGACCGGAACGGTGGATTTTCAGCGCTCCCTTTCCGAGAAAGGCGCGCGCTTCGGCTTCGCTGAACCATTCGCATTGACCGAAGGATTGCCCGGCGTTGCCGGAGCGTGCGATGGCTTGCTTGCCCAGCGCGAGGATCGGCACGGCCAATGTATCCGGCCCGGTTTGCTCGCTGTTGCGGATGTAGCTCAATATCAGGATGCTGTTGCCCTGCGTTGCCAGCAGGGCTGCCTCGCTGAGGTGTTGCGATGCCGGCCGCATGCCGAAATACGCGCCCTTGCCAATCGGCGGCGTGCGGCCCGCACGGGGGAAATCCGCCATATACCCCACTTTCCAGGCATCGTAGGCTTCTTTCGTTTCAGCGGGACCGGGGTGTTTGTAAAACGAGGAAATGAGCGTGGTGTCGTCGGACAGCTTCCAGACGCAGGTGCCACCCGGATCGGCCGATTCCACGCGCGCGCCGGGATCGGCGAAAGCCGCTGCGACCGCGGCTGTACTCAGGAGCGGGCATTCGGTAGCCGCTTGCGATGGCGCGACCAATAGCAGCGCCGCGATACCGGTGCATAGGCGCATTTGCGCCAAAAATGACATTGGCATGATCGATTGCCTTGGTAAGGTTGTTGCCCGCGCGGGAAATGGATGAATGACAGCGGCGAGTGTAAGGTCGCGCGGCGCCGCTGTCCAGCGAATGCTGAGGCGCCCGGAACCAGCCCGCATCCGGCCATTGGCACCGCCGATTTCAACGCACCGCCGGGTATACATTGCTACGCGCGGTTGCAGCGCACTCGCGCTCGGTATTTTCCGTTGATATCACCAGAGCCTCTTGCAAAACTAGCGGAACGGATGAAAATTGCTTGGCAGCGCAAGCGAAAAGGTGGGAGTGGGCGCCCATTTCTGGCATGATTTAGTTCTAACGCTTAATCAAAACGCCCACACCATGAA
>NZ_WHJF01000144.1:0-12860 GCF_011682185.1 Massilia genomosp. 1 | reverse complement strand
ATCGCGGCAACGTGCTTCTCCCAAAAAACGGTCGTGTTTTCCATGCTTGCTCCGGTATCAAATCGAAGTAGCAAGAATGCGGAAATTCGGATTAGCCAGCAAGTCTGGGGTTTATGGAGCGCTTACTCTTGAAATCGTCGATGCGCTGAACTGCTCGAACAGATGCCGGTGGCGTTGAGCGCATTCCACTGACAGCCGTAAGCGGTAGCTGAACGGTGTTGTAGATCAGCCGTTAAATTTGTGCAGGTCCGAGCGTAGCGGATTGTCGGCGCAATGCTGTTTCCCCAGTCGCGGGGTGAGCTGCTCGACCTTGGAAGCGGGATGCCCGCTGATAGGCTGGAGCACATCAACGAGGTAGTCATACGGATCGATGTCGTGCAAACGGCAAGTGACGACCAGGGACTGGATCACGCCGACGTACTCGGCGCCAATTTCCGTCCAGCAGAAATTCCAGTTCTTCCGGCCCATTGGAATGACGCGCAGGGCGTGTTCCAGATGATTGGTGTCGGCGGGCACGTCTGGATCTAATCTGGGACAGTTAATGGGAGGTACGAAATGTCTTCAGTTAGGGGCCACCTTTCTAAATAGGTCACAGTAGTTTGTCCCGAGGGATTCATGGTCTTCCGCCCATTTGCGCAAGTCGATAGCGAAGGATGAGTTCATTGCGCGGATGCTAACGTCATCGCCGAACCATCCATATTCTTGGCGTTCAGCAGGTGATAGCACGTTGAAAATAAGCTTGGCTACTATTGCACTGTCCCTATAAAAATAGACGCCAAGACGTGGGCCTATACCGTCTCTGCCGCCATTAAAGTAAGGCACCATCTCGATGATCTGGCCGCGCCCGATGATGTCCAGCAGCGAAGCAATGTCATCTTTTCGCTTGGCTTCAAACGAACACCCGATCCGGTGCATTTCGGATTCGGTCAGCCGAGAAGGAAACGTCGGCACAGGATTCACGACGACAAGCTTTACCGATGTGATTGTTTCGGACATGCCTTGCAGCATCTTTGAAATGTCCTTTGGGGGATCACTCCCAGCGGCTTGCGCTGGCGTTAGTGCAATGCACAGTGTTCCTGCGGCGCAAAGTTTTTTTGCAAAATTTGATAGGTTGCTCATTAACATTACCTCCACGCTTATTGGTAAAGTAAAAATTTATGATACTTGATAGCTATCTGGTTAACCTTGTGAGTGCTCAAGCGCGCCGCATGTTGACGAATTCGCTTGTTTGCTGTTGAGCACTTATGTTAGGCCGTCATTTTTGCGAGGGGCAGTCTGACAGGCAGATGTACGCTGATCAGGGTCGTCATTGCTTGACGACAACGTGACAGTTCCGCTTGCTTAGGCCGCCGAGGTGGACGCGCTGGGGGAGTGACGCGAAAAACCCGCCGGAACGAACCGGATCACCTGTGGCGATGATGCGATCGATCTGTATCTGAGGCCGATGCTTGCGCCGTTCCTGGAAAACTATCCGGACATCACACTGGAGCTCTTTGTCGATTACGAATTCACCAATATTGTCGAGGAGCGCTTCGACGCCGGCATCCGCCTGGGCGAAGCGATCAGCAAAAACATGATTGCGGTGCGCATCAGCCCCGACTGGCGCCTCGCCGTGGTGGGGTCACAGGCCTATTTCGACCGTTGCGGGGCGCCGGCGACGCCCCACGAGCTACCAATCACGCGTGCGTCAACGTACGCCACAGGCCGTCGGGCGCGATCTATGCGTGGGAGTTCGAGAAGGATGGGAAGGTATTTTCCGTCAAGTGCGACGGGCAGCTGGTCTACAACAGCATCGTCCACACGCTCAACAGCGCGGTCGATGGCATCGGCCTGGCGTCTGTTCCCGAAGCGCTCGCCGCGCCCTGGCTGGCCGATGGGCGGCTCAGGGAGGTGCTGGCCGACTGGTGTCCGTATTTCCAGGGCTTTCACTTGTATTTCCCGCACCGGCGCCAGGCTGCGCCGGCCTTTTCGGCCTTTGTTGACGCGGTGAAGTATCGCGGTTAGCTGTCGCTCAAGCCGTATGCATCTCCGCCGCCGCATGCGTCGATTTCAACGCGGTACGCACGATCCAGCATTCCGGATACGACTCGCTGGCAAAGCGCGTATGGCGCGCAAACTGCGTCAGCCGGTCCAGTGGCGCGCCCGGACTGAGCGCGGTTTCCTTGCCGGTGGCCGGGTCCAGGTGCCAGAAACCGCCATTCTGGTGATAAAGAACCGGCATCACCGCCGCCCTCGGCGCCGCGCCGAACGGCGCCACCGGGAAGCCCGGATGCTTGCCCGGCTCCAGAAAGTAAAAACACTCGGCATGCGCGCCCTGGTCGATGCGATGCACGATCACCCCGTGCGGCATCACCGCCGTCACACTGAGCACCACAATCCCCTTGATGCTGGCCGACAGCTCGATGCGCATGCCCAGTCGCAGCGGCACCGGCTTGTTCTTGCCCGGCCACACGCCGTCGAGCAAAATCCCATAGCGCGACACATCTTCGATCTCGAAACCGTTCATGCCGCGCCGGATCACCGCGTGACGTCCCGACAGGCGGCGGGTCAGGCCGTCGCGGTCCTGGCCGTCGTCGCCAAAATGGGTCAGCAGCACGTCGGCGTCCGGATCGTACAGTTCAAAACGGCCCAGCACGCACTCCGGCATGGCAAACAGGCGCACCTGGCGTTGCGCACCGGGCTCGGGCGCCGCATTGACCAGGCAGGCGCAGGCGGTCGGGTGCGGATGTGGCTCGGCATGCGCCGGCACGTCGATTTCGATCAGGTCTTCGTCCCAGGCAATGGTCGAAAAGCCCATGTCGACCTTGCCCTGCTTGGCGTCCAGGTTCACATGGGCGATCGAGGCGTTGCGCGCATGCACGTCGATATCGAGCCGGCCACCGCCGCTCTGGGCGTTGACCCGGGCGATGGAGGCGTCGTCCGCCATGACACGCACGTTTTTGTGGGTCGACAGGAAGGTCTGGTGGATTTCGGTCAGGGTGGCGTCGGGACGCGGCACCAGGATCACCAGGGTACACACCCATTTATGGCGGATGCGGCCATCATGCAGGTTGAACAGCTCGACCTCGATCCGGTATTGCCCGTGTTCCTTGTCGCGCGAGGAAAATTCGATGAACAGCGGGCGCCAGTCGCCGCGCAGGGTGCGCACGAACGCGTGGCGTGCGTTGCCCTGCGCAATCAGGGCCGACTGCAATTGCATGGTGACCAGTGGCGCGCTGTCGGGCGGCATGCCGCGCAGCTCGACCTTGATGGCCTGGCGTCCGCCGGCGGCGCGCGGGTCGAAGCCGCTGATGTGCAGGTGCGGACGCTGCAGCGCCGGCAGCGCCTGGTCCGGATACGCGAGCGGCGCCGCGTCCGGCTTGGCGCTCGGGCGCGCGCTGCGCAGGGCGCTGATCAACTCATAGCTGGAATTGGCTGGGGCGGTCACGGGCGCGGGCGTCTCCGCAGCCGCGGCCGGTACGGCGCTTGCGGCCTGGCCATGGCCATTCGCGCATGCAATTTCCCCTGGCATGACCCAGAAGGTGCAATGCGGATGCAAGGGGTTGTTGCATTTTTTCATAGCAATATTCGCCGTTCGTGAGTATCAAAGAATACGCGCTTTTCTTGAAGTGTGGCACGCCAAACGTTCGTGCCTAACAACAATATTTGTGTTTTGAAACAACATCTTGTCGGCTCATCAAGGATCTTCTCCGCAAAGTTGTTCGCTTGCTATCGGCGCCGCCGTATCATCGTGGACCAAGGGCCGCAGCACGATGGCGGTCAGGTTGTCGATGTGCAGCTCGGGTGGCGGATTGCTGCTCATTTCGGCAAACAGCGCGTCGGTCATGGCGCGCGCGTCCGGCTGCGCCTTGAACAGGGCCGGCCAGCGCGCCAGCCAGGCGCCCGGGTCGGCGCACGCCCAGAAACCGTCGCTGGCCAGCAGGTACACCGCGTGCGGATCGAGTTCCAGCGCGCGCCGGTCCGGCAGGTGGTACAAATACGAGGGCAGGTTGCGTGGCGAGAGCTCATACAAACCATCGGCCAGCTCGGCCGGATTGGCAAACGCATTGCCGAGGATGAAGGCTTGCGAGATCTGGCAGCGGTGTTCGCCATGCACCTGCTGCCACCACTCGTGCTCGCCCAGCAAGCCGCCCATCGCGAAGGCGGTAGCGGGAACGTGGTCGATGGTCATCGGGGTAACTTGCGTATCGATAATTTCGTACAAGCGCGAATCGCCTACGTGGTACAGCAGCGCCGGCTTGCCGGAGCGCAGTTCGAGCATGGTCAGGGTGGTGCCGGGGCGCTTGCCGGTAACCGGATCGCAGCCGAACTCTTCCTGCAACTGCGCATGCAGCAGGTCGAGCCGGGCCGACAGTTCGCCCAGGGTGTGGCAGGCCGGCATGTCCAGCAAGCCGCCGACGACCGCTTCGGCCGCCTCGCGTCCGCGTCCGTGGCCGCCCATGCCGTCGAGCACCGCCACGCGCATGTGGCCGCCCGGCCAGCCGGCCACCTGCTGGCGCTGCGCGGCTTGCTCGTACAGGAACACCGCGCTGCCGGCGCTGTCGATGACCAGGTAATTATCCTGGTTCTCGAGGTGCTGCGGCGCGTCGGCGCCGGCGCGGGACTGCACCGACACGTCGAGATAGGGGCCAAAATCGAGGCTGGGAGCTGCTGTTGTCATCGGGCGTGGCCGGAATGGTTGGCAATCCTGACAGCTTATCGGAAAAGGTGCCGTGCCAAAGCGACGATCAGATGGCGGTTTCCCGCTTTCCGGTCGCCAGTGCGATGGCGTTGACGATCACGCAGGCGCCGGCGGCGGCCAGCGCCGCCTGCACGCCGAGCTTGTCGGCCAGCGCGCCCCAGGCCATGCTGCCCAGGGTGTAGCCGCCGGCCATGACGAACAGGTAGATCGACAGGGTGCGCGCGCGTATGCTTGCCGGAAAAGCCAGCTGCGCCGCCGCATTCAGGGTCGACACCGTGGCCGACCAGGCCATGCCGGCCGCCACGATGAGCGGCACCAGCACGGCCAGCGAGCGGATGAAGGGCAACAGGCACAGCATGGCACCATACACCAGCAAGGACGCGCTCAACAGGCGTGTCTTGCCGATACGACAACGCAGCGACGGCAGCACGAAGGCCCCGCACACCGCGCCCGCGCCCAGGCTGCCCATCAGGATGCCGAACACACCCGAATCCCTATGCAGCACTTGCTTGACGAACACCGGCAGCAAGGCCGCGAACGCAATCGTCGAGAAAAACACCGTACACACATTGAGCAGGATGTGCCGGTAGCGGGCGCAGCCGAGCGCGGTGCGCACCCCGAGCTTGAGGCTGCTTGCAAAATCGACCCTGGGGCGCACCTCGGGTAGGCCATCGCGCCACCACGACCAATACACTGTCAGCAAGCCCACAAAGGACAGCGCATTGACCAGGAACAGCGCGCCGGCCCCGACCCAGTTGAACAGCAGTCCGCCGAGGGCCGGCCCGAGGATGGCCGCCACGTTGTAGCTCAGGTTGTTCAGGGTGGCGGCCGCTTCGACCTCGTCCGGCTCGACCAGGCCCGACATCGACGCTTGCCAGGCCGGCCACATGAAGGCCGCGCCGGTGCCCATGCAGAATGTCAACGCCAGCACGGGCGCAGTCGAAATGCGCCCGCTGATGGCCAATGCCGCCATGACGCAGGCGCACAGGGCCATGAACAGGTTACAGAAGAACAAAAATTTGGGCCGGTCGACGGCGTCCGCGATCACCCCGGCGAACAGGGCGAACAAAAAGATGGGGATATAGCTGGCGGTCTGCACCAGGCTGGCGCTGGAGGCCGAACTTGCCACAAGCGTAATCAGCCAGGCCGAGGCGAAGGTCTGGGTCCAGGTACCGAGGTTCGATATCAGGTTGGCGATCCACAGTTGCCGGTAGCGCGCGTGGCGCAGCGGCTTGGACAAGGGCACCTTGGGCCGCAGCGACGGCGCCGGCAGCGGTAGGGACAGGCTCGGTTTAGGCATGATCGTTCCAGTCTAAAGCGCGTTCGTGCCGTGCGTCAACATACGGGCGCAAATGACCTGCACATTCGCGGCCAAACGTGCACAATGAGCGTTCTGTCAACCGTCCCATACCGACAATGCATATCCGTCCTATCGAGCACAGCGATGTCCCGGCTGTCGCCGCCCTGTTCCGCGCGCTCGCCATCGAATTCATCGTCCACGAATCGTCGCCTGAAGCGGCGGCCACCTTCCTGCGTGATAATGACGAAGAAGGTTTTCACGTTTTTTTGCGACTCGGGCATTCCTATCACATCGCCGAGATCGATGGCGAACTGGCCGGCTTTATTGCGGTGCGCGAGCGCCAGCACCTGTATCACATGTTCGTTGCCAAACAATTCCATGGACGCGGCATCGCGCGCGCCTTGTGGGACGTGGCGCGGCGCGAGGCGATTGTGGCCGGCGGCGATGGCAGCTTTACCGTCAACGCCTCCAACTACGCGCTGCCGGTCTATGAAGCGATGGGTTTCGAGCGCACCGCGCCGATGCAATGCGTGAATGGCTTGTACTTCAACCCGATGAAGCGGCCGGGCTGACAGGATCAGCGTCGCGCTTCCTCGGCGCGCCGCAGCCACAGGCTGCTCGACCAGCCGCGCACCTGCCTGCCATCGATGCGCGCGCTGACCTGCCACCAGTCGCCGTCGCGCAGGCCGGTCGTGGTCACCACCGTTCCCGCCGGCGCCACCGCGATGCGCGGCGCGCCGATGCCTTTGTCCGCGCGCAGGTTCAGGTCGTCGAAGACGGTGTAGCTGACGCCCGCATGGGAGGGCGAGGGCGGCGCGGCGGCGGCCACGACCGGGCCGCTTGCGGGCAGCAGCGACAGCAGCAGGGCGCCCAGCCCCCAGGTGCCGGCCGCCAGGATGCCCGCCGCGCGCAGGTTCGGCCGGCGCCACCAGCGCGCGGGCGTGAGCCACGCCGCCAGCACCAGGGTGACGATCAGGCCGGCCGCGTAGGCGAGCACGGTGAGGCAGTTCGCGCTTGGCATGGCACTGTCCTTACGCGTCGAAACGCAGCACGTAGTGGCCCGCCACCAGATGGTGACCGGCGGGCAGCTGGTACGGTTGCTCGACGCCCGCTTCGCCGATGCTGGCCACGAAAGCGAGCTTGTCGTCGAGGTGATACAGGGCCTGGGTGGCGGACAAGCGCCCGATCAGGTACCCGTTCGGCCCCGCCTCGAAGCTGAAGGCGCTGCGCGAGAGGCCGATGCGGTCGGCGCTGGCGCTGTCTGCCCCGCTCACCAGGTGCAGGAAGCGCGGCGAATCGAGCACGCGCAGCGCGGCCAGCATGGGCGCGCTGCGCCCGAAGGCAAAGCGCGCACCGCCGGCGACCGGCGCGGCGATCGGGTGCGGCAGGCGCAGCACGGCGCAGTAGCGCTCGGCCATCGCCGGTGCGACCGCCAGCAGTTCGACCGTGCGCGCGTCGACCGGCGTAAAGGTGGCTGGCGCCGCAATCGGCTGGCGCCCGGCGCTGGTGAGCGCGTACAACTGGTCGTCCGCATTCACGCCGAAGGTCAGGGCCGCCGCTTCGCCATCGCTTGCCAGCAGCAGGGACGGGGCCAGCCCGATCTCCATCGACACCGCGCCGGTGTCGCGGTAGCGCGACAGGCAGGGCAACGCCAGGCCGACCAGGCTGACACCTTGCCGCGCCAGCGGGGCGTAGGTGGCGTCGCTTTCGGGCGGGGCGGCGGCCGGGCGGTGGCTGAAGGGCACCGCGGTGTCGCCGCTGTCGATGCCGGCGGGAGCGCGCGGCTTCCACACGGCGGCCGGCTTGGCTGACGGAGCAGGGACCGGGGCCGACCCGGCGCGCCGCACCCGCATCAGCAGGCGCGCGGCCGGGTCGCCCTTGGCGCTGACGACGTACTGGCCGCTGAGCGCATCGAGCACGCAGTCGAACGCGCCCTTGGGCCGCACCTGCACCTCGATCGGGGCGTCGGGACCATCGTTAATGAGCAAAATGGCGCCGACGGTGCCGAACGGCCAGCTTGGTACCGCGTGGCTGGCCAGGTCGGCGTCGTGGCCGATCAGGGCCAGGCGCTGTTGCGGATAGATCGGGCACACCGCCTGCCAGATGGCGCTGTCGCGCGAGGTCTCCACTGTATACAAGGGCTGCTCGCCAGCGGCCGGCAGGTAGACCGCGTGGCCGAACTTGACTTCCACCTGGCCGGGTTCGAGCGCATCGGTGCCGACCACGTCGTAGCGCACGTCGTCACTGCCGAGCAGGTCGCCAAAGTCTTTCTGGTGCAGGGCCGTGAGCGACTGCGCCAGGTCGCGCACGCGGGCGCCGCGCGTCAGGTGGCGGTCGTCGTCGACTTCGTCCTGCGCCAGCATCAGGGTGATGTGCGAGAAGCAGCGCGTGGGAGCGCGGCCCCGGTGCTCGCGCGGGGAGCGTTCCAGCAGGTCGCGCAGCAGCGGGCGGCGCGAGAACAAGGCCAGGCCGGGCGCCTGCCACAGGGTTTCGGCGTTGAACACATCGTTCACCTTGCCCAGGACTTCATGTTGGACGTAGACCGGCATGCTTGATTCTCCTCGAATGATTGCGCACTGATTGCACTGAACGTTAGCAGGGGGCAGATGAAAAACAGCAGATGGCTGCCGCCGGCCGACAGAAAACTCATGGGCTGGCCCATGATCGGGAAGATCGCCAAATTGGTCCCCCACGACAGCAAAAAGTGGCCCAGCACAAAAGCCGCGCCGCCGCACAGGGCGAAGCAGCGGAAGCGCCACAGCCAGGCCTGGCGGAAGTCGCGCGCCTGCTCGCTGGCGCCAAACGCGCGCGCCGCCGTTTGCAGCAGGCCGACCAAAAACAGCGCCTGCAAGGCCCACAGCGCCAGTGCGCCCAGCAAGCCGTGGCGGTTCAAAAAGAAGGAGGGCGCAAAGTCGTCCTGCACCGCCGGGATATGCAATGCGCTGCCGCCGACCTGGCCCAAGGCGCCCAGGCCAAGCCGGCTGTCGGCGCCCCACCACGCGCCTTCGGCGATGGCGCGCGCGGCCAGCAGCAACTGCTGGCCGGTATGCGGATGCTGGGCCGGGTCGAGCCACACCAGGAAGCGGTCGGCGTAAAAGCCCCATTGCGCCACCTCGGCCACGCCGGCGCCGCGCAGCCAGGCGACGCCGCCGACGGCCACGCAAGCCACGCCGAACAGGGCGGCGGTGGCGGCGTGGGTGCGGGTGGCGAGCGACCAGGCCAGGGCCATCGCCAGGCACCACACCAGTAACAGGATCAGGGGCGAATAATCGTCCACCTGGACCAGGGCAAGGCCGAGCAGGGCGGCGAACAGCAGCACCGGCGCGGCCAGGCGCAGCGACCGCCGCGCGCGACTCGACTGCTCCGGCATGTCCGCGTGCCAGCCAAGGCCGATGGCGAGGCAGTGCGCGCTCAGCGCGGTCAAGGCCAGCTTGGCAAATTCGACCGGCTGCAAGTCGAACACGCCGGTTTCGTCGCCGAAGACGACCTGCATCAGGAGCGCGCCCAGCGCCGCCAGCGCAAACAGGGCGAGCACCCATTCGAGGGTGGCTTGCGGCATGGCCGGGGCGGCGGCCCATGCCCGAAGGCGCAGGTGCGCGCCGATGCCAAGGCCGATCGCCAGCAGCGCCACCGATTTCTGGAAGTGGCGCAGCGCGGCCGATTCGGCGCCGCCGAAACCGAGTTCGAGCTGCGCCAGCAGGCCGACCGCCAGCAGCAGCACGCCGGCTGCGCTGGCCAGGGTCAGGCGCGCCGGCAGCAGCAGGCAGCCCCACAGCGCGGCCCAGGCCAGCAGCATCGACCAGCCGACCCCCGGCGCGCTGCCCGATCGCTGCGACAGCAGCGCGGCCACGCCGGCGATGACCAGCAGCGCGCTGCCTGCCGCCGCCGCGCGCACCGCCTCGCTTGTAGCGCGCGTAAAAGGCCAGGCGCCGCGCTGCCATTGGATGGCCGCCGCCACCGCCAGCAACAGGCACAGGCCCAGCGCGACCGACCAGGCCCGCCCGGCCGGCAGCGTCCACAGGCCGCGCCTTTTCCACTGCCACGTCACTTGCGCCGGCAACAGCGCGTCGGCGTCGGCGTACAGCGCCACATGGCGTTGCGGCAGCAGGTGCAGCACGCCATCGTCGATCCGCACACCCAGGCGGGTGCGGCCCGCGACCAGCGTTTGCACGCCGGCCAGCGGTTCCGCACGGCGCGCCAGGTCGACCTGGCCGGCGCTTGACGAGATCATGAGCGGCGCGCGGTCGGCGGCGCCCGCGAGCAGCAGGCCATCTTTGGTGCGTGCGATGGTGGCGCTGGCGCCTTCCACATAGGCGATGCCAAGCCGGTTACCGCAATACAGATTGCCGCCAAAGGTCAGCGGACGGGCCACCGTCAGCGCCTGCGGCATGGCGCGGTTCCACAGCGCGATGGTGCGCGCGGCGACGCCGGTGTCGGGGCAGGCCGGCTGCGCGCTGTCGTTGCGGTACAGGGTGGCGCCGTCGTAGCGCCACTGGGCGCCGGGACCGGCGAAAGCGAGCTGGCGCGCGTTGGCGTCTGCCACATCGAAGCGCGCCGCGCCAATGCGCAACGTTTGGCCGGCGCGCAGTGTACTCGCGCCCATGCGGCGGTCGACGCCGTCGCGCTGCAGCAGCACCTGTTTGCCGGCGCTGACGTTGCTGGCCCACCAGCGGCCGTCGGCGGCGCGGTGCAGGGCCAGATGGGCGTTGTCGGCTTGCGGCGCGGCCAGTTCGGCGCTGCCCAGGGTGAGCGACTCGCCGGGCCGCAGCAGCACCGAAATACGCTCGGGCGACCAGGCCGGCGGCGCGCGCCACAGGCACACCAGCTGCAACAGGCACAGTACCGCGAGCAGGGCGGCGGTGAGGATGAAGCCGGGCGAGCGGTCCGCGCAGTGCCTCATGGCCGCTCGCTCGCCGGCAGGGCGGCGCGGATGGCGCCGAGCATGCGGCTGATCTGCATGGCGTGGCACGGGCGCTGCGCGCGGTCGGCATGGAGCAGGGCGCGCAGCAGGAGCAGCGCTTCGTCCGCGCCGCCATCGTGCGCGGCGCCGTCCGGACGCCAGGTGCCGGCGTCGGCCTGGGCGCCGAAGGCCCCTGCGAAATGCGCCGCTTCATCCTCGTGCAGCGTGGGCGGAGGGCGATTGCCGTGGCGTGCCAGCAGCATGGCGGCGCCGTCGCCGCGGTGCTCGCGAAAGGCCTGGCCGCACCCGCTGCAAAAGCGCAGCGGCAAGCCACCGGTGACCAGATAGTAGAACAGCGCGCCGAGGGCAAAGTAATCGGTGCGGGCGTCGGTGTGGTAGCCGCTGGCGTCCGGGAAAAACTGTTCCGGGGCCTGCCAGCTGGCCGTGCCGGCGTACGCGCTGGCGTGGCCATCGGCCAGCGGGCGGCTGGTGCCGAAATCGGCCAGCTTGACGCTGCCGTGCCGGCGCGAGAGCAGCACATTGGCCGGTTTCAGGTCCAGGTACGACCAGCCATACTGGTGGACCTTGGCCAGCGCCTGGTTGATCTGCCCGAGCCAGTCGAGCAGCTGGGTCTTTGGGATCGGGCGCCCGGCATCGCGTTCGATGGCGATATGGCGGCCAAGGTCGGTGTCGAGCAGTTCAAGCGCCATGACGGGCAAGCCATCGTGTTCGCCGCTGTCGAGCAGGCGCACCACATGGCGCTCGTCCCAGGGCGCGAGCGAGCGCAGGAAGGCGATTTCGTTGCGGGCGCTGGCGATCCAGCGTTCCTGCTGCAGGGGATGGGCACGCGCCATCTGTGTACGGTTGACCAGCTTGAGCGCCACGGCGCCGGCCGCCCCCGTGGCGCGCCACACCACGCCGTAGGCGGAGCCGCCCAGCTGCCCGCACAGGCGGTACCGGCCCGCGCCAAGTGCGATGATCGCGTCCGCTGTTTCCATGCTTTCCCCAAGAGGCGCCGGCAAGTGCCGTCAACAGGCCATAGTGGAGGGGGAGGGGAAAGCGGGGGCGTTAACGAAAAAGGGCACGAGAGTCTCGTGCCCGGGCAAACCTGGGAAAGCGACGCTTGATTAACGGGCGTACCCGTAGCCGTATCCGCGACCGCGTCCGTAACCGTGGTGATGTCCGCGACCACGTTCGACATACACGACCGCCGGTGGGCCGTAGTAGCGTGGAGGCGGTGCGTAATACACCGGGGCTGGCTGGTAATAGCTGCGCGATTCGACATACACCGGTGCCGGTTCACGGTACGGGCGCTCATAACGGCGCTCTTCGTACCGGGTTTCGTAGCGATTGTCGTAACGGTTGTCGTAACGGTTGTCGTAACGGTTGTCGTAGTAGCCGCGGTTGTTGTCGCGCTCACGGGTGCTGATCGAATTGCCGACCACCGCACCGAGCACGCCGCCGACCAGGGCGCCGTTGCGCGATCCGGTGCTGTTGCCGAGGGCTGCGCCGGCGACGGCGCCGATTGCCGTATTGACGCCACGGTCGCTAGCCATTGCTGTGGAGGAGATGGCCGCTGCGGCCAGAACCACCGCACCAGCAAATTTAGTATTCAACATAGCGTTTCCTTTGGCCTCAACCGAGATCGGGATGATCACGCAAGCGCTGGGGCATGGCTGCACTATATCCCGGCTTCATGGGAATTCCATTCTTAATACATAAACTTACAAATACGGGAACAGTGTAACAAGGCAGGCAACCATCCTCATATCACCGGCACGCCAAGCGGCAATGCTATTTTTTGTGACTCGTGTCATGCGGCGACAAGGGCGCAAACCACGACGAGGCCATATGAGCCAATTGCAAAACGATTTTTCCGAACTGGCCGACATCAGGAGAGCACGATTTTTCATCGCTTTTTCGTGATATCGGAGGAAATCTGATCGGTTACGGCGGCGGAATCATGGCTAATCTCATTT
>NZ_WHJF01000143.1:0-13408 GCF_011682185.1 Massilia genomosp. 1 | reverse complement strand
AGTTCTACTTCCGTACCACGGACGTGACTGGTTCGATCGAGTTGCCAGCGGACAAAGAAATGGTTATGCCAGGCGATAACGTGTCGATCACCGTCAAGCTGATCAACCCGATCGCGATGGAAGAAGGTCTGCGTTTCGCGATCCGCGAAGGTGGCCGTACCGTTGGTGCAGGTGTTGTTGCAAAGATTCTCAGCGAAGTCGCTGGTAAGTAATGAGTAAGGGCGGGCCCGGACATGCGTCCGGCGCCCCGCCGAAATCATTGATTGCCATCAGCGGCCGCACGATGGTATAATTTCTGATTCCACTGAAGTTTTACGTAGGGACGTAGCTCAATTGGCAGAGCGTCGGTCTCCAAAACCGAAGGTTGGGGGTTCGATGCCCTCCGTCCCTGCCACCGTTCTGGTGCAGGGCACCGAAAGTAAAAACGTATGTCTAATCAATCCGTGCAAACCGTCAGCACGTCAAACGACAAGTTGAAAGTCGCGCTGGCAGTGGTTGCCGCGATTGCAGGGGTCGTCGGGTTTTTCTACCTGAAAGGCCAAAGTAAACCAGCTTGGATGTGCGCCGTCGCACTCGCGGCTGGTTTAGTTTTTGCCGTCCTGCTTTTGTGGACTTCGTCCAGTGGCCGTGAATTCCTCAGCTTCGCCAAGGAATCGGTTCGCGAGACCAAAAAAGTCGTCTGGCCCGCTCCCAAAGAAGCAATGCAGATCACCGGTATCGTGTTCGCGTTTGTGACCGTCATGGCGCTGTTCCTGTGGGGCACGGATAAGACGATTGAATTTCTGTTGTACGACGTGATCCTGGGTTGGAAATAACATGAGCGAAAATGTGCAAGATGATGCGAGCGCCGCTCCAGTGCCAGGTGAAGAAGTGCCTGTGCAAGAAGTTGCCGCAGCGCTGAGCGTCCCAGTCAGTAACAAGCGCTGGTACGTTGTGCATGCTTATTCCGGCATGGAAAAAAGTGTCATGCGTGCATTGACCGAGCGCGTCGAGCGCGCCGGCATGCAAGAACAGTTCGGCCGCATCCTGGTGCCGGTCGAAGAAGTTGTCGAAGTCAAGAATGGCCAGAAGTCGGTCACCGAACGTCGTTTCTTCCCGGGCTATGTGCTGGTTGAAATGGAAATGACGGACGAGACCTGGCACTTGGTCAAGAACACCAGCAAGGTCACCGGCTTTATTGGCGGTAAGTCGAACAAGCCGACGCCGATTCCCGCGCGCGAAATCGACAAGATCATGCAGCAGATGCAAGAAGGCATCGAGAAGCCACGTCCAAAAGTGCTGTACGAAGTGGGCGAGCAAGTGCGTATCAAGGATGGTCCGTTCACCGACTTCAACGGCAACGTCGAAGAAGTCAATTACGAGAAATCCAAAGTGCGCGTCTCGGTCACCATTTTCGGTCGTGCAACGCCGGTCGAACTCGAGTTCGGCCAGGTCGAGAAAGTTTAATACCCGTTGTCCTGAAAGCCGTCATCCCCGCGCAGGCGGGGATCCAAGTTTGGCGCCGTCGTCTACGCAGCTAACTTGGGCCCCCGCCTTCGCGGGGGCGACGGTGGTAAGGGCGACGGTAGCGCCTAATCGGGGCGTCGCGGTAGTCGAGCGGAATTCGATAAGAGGAGCCCTGCCATGATTGTACCGGCGGGGCGCTACTACTCAATCCAAGATAGGAGCCATCATGGCAAAGAAAATCATTGGTTTTATCAAGCTGCAAGTGCCAGCTGGTAAAGCAAACCCATCCCCACCGATTGGCCCAGCACTGGGTCAGCGCGGCCTGAACATCATGGAATTCTGCAAGGCGTTCAACGCCCAGACCCAGGGTCAAGAGCCAGGTATGCCAATTCCGGTCGTGATCACCGCGTTCGCCGACAAGTCCTTCACCTTCGTGATGAAGACGCCTCCAGCGACCTACCTGATCAAGAAATTCGCCGGCATCACCAAAGGTTCGCCAACGCCACATACCACCAAGGTAGGCAAGCTGACCCGCGCTCAAGCTGAAGAAATCGCTAAAATCAAACAGCCGGATCTGACCGCTGCCGACATGGATGCCGCAGTGCGCATCATCGCCGGTTCCGCTCGTTCGATTGGCATCACGGTGGAGGGTCTGTAATGGCTAAGCTGTCCAAACGCGTTAAAGCAATCAAAGCCAAAGTCGACCGTAACAAGTCCTACGGTTTCGACAATGCAGTCGCTCTGGTGAAAGAATTCGCCACCGCCAAGTTCAACGAATCGATCGACGTATCGGTTCAGCTGGGCGTGGATCCCAAGAAGTCGGATCAAGTCGTGCGCGGCTCCGTCGTTCTGCCAGCAGGCACCGGCAAAACCGTTCGCGTTGCAGTATTTGCAACCGGCGACAAAGCCGAGCAAGCAAAAGCTGCCGGCGCCGACATCGTTGGTATGGAAGACCTGGCTGAGATGGTTAAAGCCGGCAACATGCCTTTCGATATCGTCATCGCTTCGCCAGATACCATGCGTATCGTTGGTACCCTGGGCCAGATCCTGGGACCACGCGGCCTGATGCCTAACCCGAAAGTCGGCACTGTTACTCCTGACGTCGCTACCGCCGTGAAAAACGCGAAAGCCGGCCAGGTTCAGTACCGTACCGACAAGGCAGGTATCATCCACGCAACGATCGGCCGTAAATCGTTCGCTGACGCTGACCTGAAAGCCAACCTGGTTGCGCTGATCGATGCGCTGAACAAGGCCAAGCCAACGTCGTCGAAAGGTGTTTACCTGCGTAAGGTTGCACTGTCGTCGACCATGGGCGCCGGCGTTCGCGTCGACCAGGCTTCGCTCGCGGCCTAAGCCGTCAGTCAGTACTGAATTAAGTCCACGGTGCAAACCGTGGCGATTCTTTGGGATGTCCGGGCGCAAGTCCGGGCAGACAATCAAAGACCGTTGGGCTGATGGCAGCAGGCAGGCCGGAGGTTAATAGACCACCCAACGCAGATGGTGTACCCGAGCAAGTTTTGTTAGTCCCGCTGCGTGAATTCATCCGCTCAGTTGTACTTCTAAACGTCGGACGCCGTTGTTCGAACCGATGCAAGGCATTCGCCGCGTATCATTTTAGGAGGTTGACCGTGGGTCTCAATCTGAATGACAAAAAGGCCGTCGTCGCCGAAGTTTCCGCAAAAGTAGCAACTGCGCAAACGATCGTCGTGGCCGAATATCGTGGCATCCAGGTTGGTCACTTGACGCAACTTCGTGCCAAAGCGCGTACCCAGGGTGTGTACCTGCGTGTTCTGAAGAACACGCTGGCTCGCAAATCCGTTGAAGGTACGCAGTTTGCTAACCTGGCCGACTCGATGGTCGGTCCGCTGATCTACTCGATCTCGGATGATGCCGTTGCAGCAGCTAAAGTCATCGCTGACTTTGCTAAAACCAACGACAAACTGGTTATTACCGCAGGTAACTACGCAGGCAAACAGCTGGATAAAGCAGCTGTTGTCGCGTTGGCAAGCATTCCTAGCCGTGAAGTCCTCATCTCCCAGATCCTGGGTTTGATGCTGACGCCGGTGTCGAGCTTTGCACGTGGTCTGGCTGCCCTGGCAGCGAAAAAAGGCGAAGGCGCCGCTCCTGCCGCAGAAGAAACTGCAGCAGCAGAAGAAGCCCCAGCAGCAGCGTAATCGTTCGCGATGACCCTTGCACTTTTTTAGTCAATACCAATCTATACAATGTATTAGAGGACATTGCCGCACAGCGGCCCTGTCCTCCACAAAATAAATGGAGTTTCAAATGGCAATCAGCAAAGACGACATCCTGGCAGCAGTTGGCGAAATGTCCGTAATGGACCTGAACGACCTGGTCAAGGCATTCGAAGAAAAATTCGGCGTATCGGCAGCTGCAGTCGCAGTTGGCGGCGGCGCTGGTGCAGGTCCTGCAGCTGTTGTTGAAGAGCAGACCGAATTCAACCTGGTTCTGGCCGATTTCGGCGCGAACAAAGTTGGCGTCATTAAAGCAGTTCGCGAAATCACCGGCCTGGGCTTGAAAGAAGCTAAAGACCTGGTTGATGGCGCACCAAAAACCGTTAAAGAAGCGATCTCGAAAGCTGACGCTGAAGCCGGCAAGAAAAAGCTGGAAGATGCTGGCGCGAAAGCCGAAATCAAGTAATAGCAACAAAGCCTTATTTGGCGTTCAGTTCTGCGCCGGAGTCAAAGCTTGCGGTCCTCTCCCGAAAGGGGGAGGATGCGGCTTTGGCTCTTTTGTCGTCCCTGTCGTATAAGTAACGCTTAAGCAGCACCCAGTCGTATTCGTATTATCTTCTTATCACCTGGCATAAAGTTCGAGACTTGAGGCCTTTCTAGTGCGCGCCCGGCCCTGGAAATTCCTGAATTCTCATCCTTTCTGTCACTCACGGAGTGTCCATGCACTACTCATTTACTGAGAAGAAACGCATTCGCAAGTCATTCGCGAAGCGCGCCAACGTTCACAACGTTCCCTTCCTTCTGGCTACACAGCTCGAATCCTACGAGAATTTCTTGCAAGCGGATACCATCCCGTCGACCCGCAAGAACGACGGCCTGCAGTCGGCTTTCACCTCGATTTTCCCTATCGTGTCGCACAATGGTTTTGCGCGTCTCGAATTCCTGTCGTATGTCCTGGGTGACCCGGCTTTCGACGTCAAGGAATGCCAACAGCGTGGCCTGACGTTCGCGTCGCCGCTGCGCGCCAAGGTGCGCCTGGTGATTCTGGATAAAGAATCGCCAACCAAGCCTGTGGTCAAGGAAATGAAAGAGCAAGAAGTTTACATGGGCGAATTGCCGCTCATGACGACTACCGGCTCGTTCGTCATCAACGGTACCGAGCGTGTCATCGTCTCGCAGCTGCACCGTTCGCCTGGCGTGTTCTTCGAACACGACCGCGGCAAGACCCACTCGTCGGGCAAGCTGCTGTTCTCGGCACGGATCATTCCGTACCGCGGCTCGTGGCTGGACTTCGAGTTCGATCCGAAGGACATCCTGTTCTTCCGCGTCGACCGTCGCCGCAAGATGCCTGTGACGATCCTGCTGAAGGCCATCGGGATGTCGCACGAACAGATCCTGGCGAACTTCTTCGTATTCGACAATTTCAACCTGCGCTCCGAAGGCGCCGAGATGGAATTCGTCGCCGAACGCCTGCGTGGCGAAGTCGCGCGTTTCGACATCGTGGACAAGAGCGGCAAGACCCTGGTGCTGAAAGACAAGCGTATCAACGCCAAGCACGTGCGCGATATCGAAGCGGCCGGCATCAAGCACATTTCGGTGCCAGAAGACTACCTTTTGGGTCGTGTACTGGCCAAGAACATCGTCGATGCCGATACCGGCGAAGTCATCGCTTCGGCCAACGACGAGTTGACCGAAGACGTGCTCGGCCGTCTGCGCGACGCGTCGGTCAGCGAAATCCAGACCCTGTACACGAACGACCTCGACCAGGGTGGCTACATCTCGCAAACCCTGCGCATCGACGACACCGCCGACCAGATGGCCGCCAAGGTCGCCATCTACCGCATGATGCGTCCAGGCGAGCCGCCAACCGAAGACTCGGTCGAAGCCCTGTTCAACGGCCTGTTCTACAGCCCTGAGCGCTACGACCTGTCGGCCGTCGGCCGCATGAAGTTCAACCGCCGCATCGGCCGTGATGAACTGACCGGCGCCATGACCTTGTCGAACGACGATGTGCTGGCCGTGATCAAGATCCTGGTGGAACTGCGCAATGGCCGCGGCGAAGTCGACGATATCGATCACCTGGGTAACCGTCGCGTACGTTGCGTGGGCGAGCTGGCGGAGAATCAATTCCGCGCCGGCCTGGTGCGCGTTGAGCGCGCCGTCAAGGAACGTCTCGGCCAGGCCGAAGCAGACAACCTGATGCCGCACGACCTGATCAACTCGAAGCCGATTTCGGCCGCGATTCGCGAGTTCTTCGGTTCGTCCCAGCTGTCGCAGTTTATGGACCAGACCAACCCGCTGTCGGAAATCACCCACAAGCGCCGCGTTTCCGCGCTCGGACCTGGTGGTCTGACCCGCGAACGCGCCGGCTTCGAAGTGCGCGACGTACACCCGACCCACTACGGCCGCGTGTGCCCGATCGAAACCCCAGAGGGCCCGAACATTGGTCTGATCAACTCGCTGGCCCTGTTTGCCCGCCTGAACGAATACGGCTTCCTCGAGACGCCGTACCGCAAGGTCGAAAACAGC
This sequence comes from Massilia genomosp. 1, assembly GCF_011682185.1. NCBI lineage: Bacteria > Pseudomonadati > Pseudomonadota > Betaproteobacteria > Burkholderiales > Oxalobacteraceae > Massilia > Massilia genomosp. 1. Next base: position 7,241 of record NZ_WHJF01000143.1, on the reverse strand, counting down.
ATGGTCACCGACAAGATCGACTATCTGTCGGCGATCGAAGAAGGCCGCTACATCATCGCCCAGGCGAACGCGACCATCTCGTCCGAAGGCACCTTGTCCGATGAACTGGTGTCCGCACGTGAAGCCGGCGAAACGATCCTGGTCTCGCCAGAGCGCATCCAGTACATGGACGTCGCCCCAGGCCAGATCGTGTCGGTCGCAGCGTCCCTGATTCCGTTCCTCGAACACGATGATGCGAACCGCGCATTGATGGGCGCCAACATGCAGCGCCAGGCCGTTCCTTGCCTGCGCCCTGAAAAAGCGTTTGTCGGTACCGGTATCGAACGCACCGTGGCAGTCGACTCCGGCACCACCGTGCAAGCGCTGCGTGGCGGCGTGGTCGATTACATCGATGCAGGCCGTGTAGTGATTCGCGTCAACGACGACGAAGCACTCGCGGGCGAAGTCGGCGTGGACATCTACAACCTGATCAAGTACACCCGTTCCAACCAGAACACCAACATCAACCAGCGTCCGATCGTGCAGGTCGGTGACCGCGTCGCCAAGCGCGACGTGATCGCCGATGGCGCCTCGACCGACCTGGGCGAACTGGCCCTGGGCCAGAACATGCTGGTGGCATTTATGCCATGGAACGGTCTGAATTTCGAAGATTCGATCCTGATCTCGGAAAACGTCGTCAAGGACGACCGCTACACCTCGATTCACATCGAAGAGTTGTCGGTGGTTGCACGCGATACCAAGCTCGGCGCCGAAGAAATCACGCGCGACATCTCGAACCTGGCTGAGAACCAGCTGGCTCGTCTGGATGAGTCCGGCATCGTCTACATCGGTGCTGAAGTGCAAGCAGGTGACACCCTGGTCGGTAAAGTGACGCCAAAAGGCGAAACCCAGCTGACCCCGGAAGAAAAGCTGCTGCGCGCGATTTTCGGCGAGAAGGCATCGGACGTCAAAGACACCTCGCTGCGCGTGCCTTCGGGCATGGTTGGCACCGTGATCGACGTGCAAGTGTTTACCCGTGAAGGCATCGTCCGCGACAAGCGCGCCCAGCAGATCATCGATGATGAACTCAAGCGTTTCCGCCTCGACCTGAACGACCAGATGCGTATTGTCGAGGGCGATGCCTTCCAGCGTCTGGAAAAAATGCTGATTGGTAAAGTTGTCAATGGCGGCCCTAAAAAGCTGGCCAAGGGCGTGAAGATTACCAAAGAGTACCTCGACGACCTCGACAAGTACCACTGGTTCGATATCCGTCCAGCCGACGACGATGCCGCCACCGCCCTCGAAGCGATCAAGGAATCGATCGCCGAGAAGCGTCACCAGTTCGACCTGGCCTTCGAAGAGAAGCGCAAGAAGTTGACCCAAGGCGATGAGCTGCAACCTGGCGTGCAGAAGATGGTCAAAGTCTACCTGGCCGTCAAGCGCCGCCTGCAGTCGGGCGACAAGATGGCCGGCCGTCACGGTAACAAGGGTGTGGTTTCCCGTATCGTGCCAGTCGAAGACATGCCGTACATGGCGGACGGTACCCCGGCCGACATCGTGCTGAACCCGCTGGGCGTGCCGTCACGGATGAACGTCGGTCAGATTCTCGAGACCCACTTGGGTTGGGCAGCCAAGGGACTGGGCCTGCGCATCGGCGAAATGCTGAAAGCGCAAGCCAAGGTCGTGGAAATGCGCAAGTTCCTGAACCTGATCTACAACGAAACCGGCAAGACGGAAGACCTGGACAACTTCAGCGACGACGAGATCATGACCTTGGCGCAAAACCTGAAGAACGGCGTGCCTTTCGCAACGCCCGTGTTCGACGGTGCGCACGAGTCGGAAATCCATCGCATGCTGGACCTGGCGTATCCTGACCATATCGCGACCAAACTCGGCATGACACCGTCGAAGAACCAGGTCACGATGTATGACGGCCGCACCGGCGAATCGTTCGAGCGCAAGGTAACCGTTGGCTACATGCACGTACTGAAGCTGCACCACTTGGTCGACGACAAGATGCACGCGCGTTCGACCGGTCCTTACTCGCTGGTCACGCAGCAGCCACTGGGCGGTAAAGCCCAGTTCGGTGGCCAGCGTTTCGGTGAGATGGAAGTCTGGGCACTGGAAGCGTACGGCGCATCGTATGTGCTGCAAGAAATGCTGACCGTCAAGTCGGATGACGTGAACGGCCGTACCAAAGTGTACGAAAACCTGGTCAAAGGCGACCATGTGATCGACGCGGGTATGCCGGAATCGTTCAACGTGCTGGTGAAAGAGATTCGTTCGCTGGGTATCGATATCGACCTCGAGCGTAACTGATAGCGCCACCTCGTCGTCCCCGCGAAGGCGGGGACCCATAGCACCTCGGATCTGCCGTGCTATGGACCCCCGCCTTCGCGGGGGCGACGGCGCAACGCATTGGTGGATGTAATATAGAAGTTCCATCACCTGGAGTGATACATGAAAGCACTGCTCGATCTATTCAAGCAAGTTCAGCAAAACGAAACGTTCGACGCGATCAAGATTGGTCTGGCGTCGCCTGAAAAAATCCGTTCGTGGTCCTACGGCGAAGTCAAAAAGCCGGAAACCATCAACTATCGTACCTTCAAGCCAGAACGCGACGGTCTGTTCTGCGCCAAGATCTTTGGTCCTATCAAGGACTATGAGTGCCTGTGCGGCAAGTACAAGCGCCTGAAACACCGCGGTGTGATCTGCGAAAAGTGCGGCGTCGAAGTCACCCTGGCCAAGGTGCGCCGTGAGCGCATGGGCCACATCGAGCTCGCTTCGCCAACCGCGCACATCTGGTTCCTCAAATCGCTGCCGTCGCGTCTGGGCATGGTCCTCGACATGACCCTGCGCGACATCGAACGCGTGCTGTACTTCGAAGCATACGTCGTGACCGATCCCGGCATGACCCCGCTCAAGAAGTGCCAGATCATGTCGGAAGACGACTACGCCGCCAAGTACGAAGAGTACGGCGACGACTTCACCGCCTTCATGGGCGCCGAAGGTATCCGTGAACTGCTGCGCTCGATCGACATCCACCGCGATGCCGAAGCCCTGCGCGTTGAGCTCAAGGAATCGAAGTCCGAAGCGAAGATCAAGAAATACGCCAAGCGCCTCAAGGTGCTCGAGGCATTCCAGCGTTCGGGCATCAAGCCGGACTGGATGATCATGGAAGTGCTGCCAGTGCTGCCACCGGAACTGCGTCCGCTGGTGCCGCTGGACGGCGGCCGCTTTGCGACCTCCGACCTGAACGACCTGTATCGCCGCGTCATCAACCGTAATAACCGCCTGAAGCGCCTGATGGAATTGCGCGCTCCGGAAATCATTACGCGTAACGAAAAGCGCATGCTGCAAGAAGCGGTCGATTCGCTGCTCGATAACGGCCGTCGCGGTAAAGCGATGACCGGCGCCAACAAGCGTCCGCTGAAATCGCTGGCCGAAATGATCAAGGGTAAAGGCGGCCGTTTCCGTCAGAACTTGCTGGGCAAGCGCGTCGACTATTCGGGCCGTTCGGTCATCGTGGTCGGTCCTCAGCTCAAACTGCACCAGTGCGGCTTGCCGAAACTGATGGCCCTGGAACTGTTCAAGCCATTCATTTTCAACAAACTCGAACTGATGGGTCTGGCAACGACGATCAAGGCCGCCAAAAAGCTGGTCGAGATCCAGGAACCGGTCGTGTGGGACATCCTGGAAGACGTGATCCGCGAACACCCGGTCATGCTCAACCGTGCGCCGACGCTTCACCGCCTGGGTATCCAGGCTTTCGAGCCGGTCCTGATTGAAGGCAAGGCCATCCAGCTGCACCCACTCGTCTGCGCCGCGTTCAACGCCGACTTCGACGGTGACCAGATGGCGGTCCACGTTCCCCTGTCGATCGAAGCGCAGATGGAAGCGCGTACCTTGATGCTGGCGTCGAACAACATCCTGTTCCCGTCGAACGGCGAACCGTCGATCGTGCCGTCCCAGGATATCGTGCTCGGTCTGTACTACGCGACCCGCGAAGCGATCAACGCCAAGAACGAAGGCATGCTGTTTACCGACGTTTCGGAAGTGATCCGCGCCTACGACAACAAGGAAGTCGAACTGACGACCCGCATCACCGTGCGTATCGTCGAGAACCCGAAAGATGTCGAGACCGACGAATTCGTGCGCACCGTCACGCGCTATGAAACCACGGTCGGCCGCGCCATCCTGTCCGAAATCCTGCCGAAGGGCTTGCCGTTCTCCGTACTGAACCGCGCCCTGAAGAAGAAAGAGATTTCGAAGCTGATCAACACGTCGTTCCGCAAGTGCGGCCTGCGTGCCACCGTCGTGTTCGCCGACAAGCTGATGCAGTCCGGTTTCCGTCTCGCGACGCGCGCCGGTATCTCGATCTGCGTCGACGACATGCTGGTACCACCACAAAAAGTGACCCTGATCTCCGCCGCGGAGCAGGAAGTCAAGCAGATCGAGCAGCAGTACGCCTCCGGTCTGGTGACCGCTGGCGAGCGTTACAACAAGGTCGTCGACATCTGGGGCAAGACCTCGGACGAAGTCGGCAAGGCGATGATGGACCAGTTGAAAGTAGAAGACGTCATCAAGCGCGACGGCACCAAGTCGACGCAGGAATCGTTCAACGCGATTTACATGATGGCCGACTCGGGCGCGCGCGGTTCGGCAGCCCAGATTCGCCAGTTGGCTGGTATGCGAGGCCTGATGGCCAAGCCGGATGGTTCGATTATCGAAACGCCGATTACCGCGAACTTCCGCGAAGGTCTGAACGTGTTGCAGTACTTCATTTCGACCCACGGCGCTCGTAAAGGTCTGGCCGATACGGCACTGAAAACGGCGAACTCGGGTTACCTGACGCGCCGCCTGGTCGACGTGACCCAGGATCTGGTTGTGATCGAGGACGATTGCGGCACCACCAACGGCGCGCTGATGAAGGCGATGGTCGAAGGCGGTGAAGTGATCGAGCCGTTGCGCGACCGTATCCTCGGCCGTGTCAACGTGCATGACATCGTCAATCCTGAAACCCAGGAAACGCTGTACGAAGCCGGTTCCCTGCTCGACGAAGACATGGTCGAAGAAATCGAACGCCTGTCGATCGACGAAGTCAAGGTGCGCACGCCGCTCACTTGCGAAACGCGCTTCGGCCTGTGCGCCAAGTGCTACGGACGCGACCTGGGCCGCGGCATGATGGTCAACGCCGGCGAAGCGGTTGGTGTTGTCGCAGCGCAGTCGATTGGTGAGCCGGGTACCCAGCTGACCATGCGTACCTTCCACATTGGTGGTGCGGCATCGCGTGCGGCAGTGGCCTCGTCGGTGGAAGCGAAGTCGAACGGTACCATCCGTTTCACCGCGACCATGCGTTACGTTACCAATGGCAAGGGCGCCCAGATCGTCATTTCCCGTTCCGGCGAAGTGCTGATCACGGACGACCACGGCCGTGAGCGCGAGCGTCATAAAGTGCCGTACGGCGCGACCCTGATCGTCAAGGATGGCATGGTCATCAAGGCCGGTACGGCCCTGGCAACCTGGGATCCGCTGACCCGTCCGATCATCACCGAGTACGCCGGTACGGTCCGCTTCGAGAACGTCGAAGAAGGCGTCACCGTGGCCCGTCAGGTCGATGAAGTGACCGGCCTGGCAACCTTGGTGGCGATCGATGCCAAGCGTCGCGGTTCGCTGACCAAGACCTTGCGTCCTCAGGTCAAGCTGCTCAACGACGTCAACGAAGAAGTCAAGATTGCCGGCACCGAACACTCGGTGGCGATCGGCTTCCAGGTCGGCGCGCTGATCATGGTCAAAGACGGTCAATCGGTATCGGTCGGCGAAGTGCTGGCACGTATTCCGACGGAATCGCAGAAAACGCGCGACATTACCGGTGGTCTGCCACGGGTTGCCGAGCTGTTCGAAGCGCGTTCGCCGAAAGACGCCGGCATGCTGGCCGAAGTCACGGGTACGGTTGCGTTTGGTAAAGAAACCAAAGGCAAGCAGCGTCTGGAAATCACGGACATGGACGGCAACAAGCACGAGTTCCTGATCACCAAGGACAAGCAAGTGCTGGTACACGACGGCCAGGTAGTGAACAAGGGCGAGATGATCGTGGACGGCCCGGCCGATCCGCAAGACATCCTGCGTTTGCTGGGTATCGAAGCGCTGGCGCGTTACATCGTTGACGAAGTGCAGGACGTGTACCGTCTGCAAGGCGTGAAGATTAACGACAAGCACATCGAAGTGATCGTGCGCCAGATGCTGCGCCGCGTGCAGATCGTGGAAGCGGGCGATGCGAACTACATCGTCGGCGAACAGGTCGAGCGTTCCGAGCTGCTGGACGAAAACGATCGCGTGATTGCCGCTGGCAAGATCCCTGCGACGTACGAAAACGTCCTGCTGGGTATTACCAAGGCATCGCTGTCGACCGATTCGTTCATCTCGGCGGCATCGTTCCAGGAAACCACCCGCGTGCTGACGGAAGCGGCGATCATGGGCAAGCGCGACGGTCTGCGCGGCCTGAAAGAGAACGTCATCGTCGGCCGCCTGATTCCTGGCGGTACCGGCCTGGCCTTCCACCGTGCCAAGAAGGAAAAAGAGGCGTGGGAAGTGGAAGAGCGCAAGGCGCTGCTGGACGCTGAAAAAGCCAACATGGCGACCGAGCTGCAAGCCATGGAAGACAGCACTGCTGCACAGCACAGCGACGAAGCGTAATCCAGCTTAGACGCACACGAAAACGGCACCGAGGAGAAATCCCGGTGCCGTTTTTTTGTCAATGACCAGAACGCTGTGCGCTAAGCTAATGAACTTGAATGATGAAAGCACTACCATGTTCGGATCACTCCTGGACAACAAGGGTACGCTCGACAAATACACCGGCGACGGTGGAATTGATGCGTGCGCTGTGATGCAGTTGTCGGACGAGGCGATCTGGCTGGCGACGGCGGCGGACATGCGCCGTTTGCATCGTGGCCAGTTCGTCTGGCTGGAGGCGGACGAGGCATGCTGGCAGATGAGCGCCGAACAATGGCAGTGGCCGGTGTGGACTGGCAGCCGCCTGTGTGCATCAGCTCCAGCGCAGTGGCGCGTGTGAGGACGCAAGCTGTCGCGCTGGTAAACGTGGGACATGCCTGTAAGCGACATGGCATCAACCCGCTAGTGTAGTGTTGCATTCTCAGTGCTTCGTATTGAAATATCGCGGATGAGGCGCTATTCTTGTGCATCAACCAGGAGAAAGCTAATGCGAATTGCGACGGAGATTGTGCTTACCCAGGACGAGC
>NZ_WHJF01000142.1:0-13757 GCF_011682185.1 Massilia genomosp. 1 | reverse complement strand
GAATGTTTTAGCGCGAGGACATCGCGTCTTAGCCTGTGGAGAGTCGGCGCAGTCAGGCCGCTCGATGAAGCAGGAACCCACCGAAGCGACCCGTAGATCATCACGCGGCGCCGTAGGAATTCCCTTCATTTAGGGAGGGGAGGATGTCAAGAGCAGCGGAGGATCGCCCGCCTCGGCCGTGTACGCCGGCGGATGGGGAGTGAGCGTCAGTTGCACCGGTTTCATCTGCGGATCGCCGACCCGCACATCGTCGATCTGGAACGACTTGTTGGTCGTGTACAGGCCGATCAGGCCGCGCGCGCGCCTGGCTAGCCATGCGGCCTCCTCACGCCTTGCCCTCGCTTGCCATGCATCGCCTACGCGCATGTCGCCTACGCGCATGTCGCCTACGCGCATGTCGCCTACGCGCATGTCGCCATCAGCTTCCCCCGATCTACTGAGATAGGCTCTAAGTGAAACAGCAGGCTACATCGTCAGTACCTCATCAAAAACTTGTTGAACTACGCCGTCACGGTGGTGTTGATCACCTTGCCGGCGATAGTCACGTTTGTCAGTTTTGCCGACTTTACGTTGTAGGCGAACCAAGGGCTGTCGGCATTGGCCGGGGTGCCGAAGTCGCAGTCGGCGATCGTGATGTCGCTGATCGGCACGATCAGCGATGGGTCGTCGCCGTTGTAATCGAAAGCGACAGGGCCGAGCAGCATGATGGCCTGGTAGCACGAATAGCTGCCGGCGCCGGTCTTGACGTTGCCGACCTTGACGTTCGAAATGTGGACGTTGGACACCACCGGCGGGCGCGTGCGCACGTTATCGGCGGTCGGCGCGTAATCGCAATCGATGGTGATCACCGCGCCGGCCGAGGACGACACGGTTTTGGGGGCGATCGGCGAGCCCGGCAGCGGGTTGTAGTGTTGCGGCGTGGTCTGCACCCCGTTCGGAATGGTCACGTTGCGCACGTAAAAATGCTTCAGGAAGCCGCCACGGTTCATGTTGGTCTTCATGCGGATTGCCGTGCTGAGCGGGCTGGTGGCCCAGTTCACATTGCGGAACTCGACATCCTGCGCATACACGTGCTCGATGCCGCCCGACATTTCGCTGCCCAGGGTCACGCCGCCGTGGCCGCTGTTCATGATGCACTTCTGGATCAGCACGTTCTGGGTCGGCCCGAACTGCGTGTCGAGATTCTTGCCGGCCTTGATTGCGATGCAATCGTCGCCGGTGTTGAAGGTACAGTCTTCCACCAGCACGTTGTCGCACGCTTCCGGGTCGAAGCCGTCGCTGTTCGGTCCCATGCTGTCCATGTGGACCTGGCGCATTTCGAGGTCGCGGCAGGCCACCGGGTGGTGCAGCCAGAACGGCGCCTGGTTGAGCTGGTAGCCCTTGAGCAGCACCTTGTCGCAGCCGATGAACTCGATCATGCACGGACGCAGGTAATGGCCGCGCCCGAACACGCGCTTGCCGACCGGGACGCCCGCTTCCGACAACGACGGCAGGTAGGATTCGTCGTTGCGCCAGCGGCTCGAATCGCCTTCGATCAGCTTGACCTGGGCCGGCGTCAGGCCCGGCGCCACCGTCAGGATGCTGGGCGGGTTGGCCGGATTGACCGCCACCTGCGAGGCCGCTTCCTTGCTGCCGGTGCGCTTGCTTTTCCAGTCCCACCAGCAGTCGGCGCCATTGAGCGGCACGCCGCCCTGGCCGTCGAGAATGCTGGTCCAGTCTTCGCCGGTCAGGGCGATGTTGTTTTGCTTGTGCGCATACACCAGCGGCGAATAATTCAGGCAATCGTTGCTCTGCCAGCGCGACAGGGTCAGCTTGCCGTTCGGGCCGCAATCGACCTCGCCGTATCTGGCGAAATCGTCCGGGTCATTGCTGAAGAACACATGCGCACCCGATTTGAGGTGGACATGCACGTTCGAGCGCAGCACGATCGGGCCTTTGCACAGCCAGGCGCCGGCCGGAATCACCACGCGCCCGCCGCCCGCCCTGGCGCAGGCGGCGATCGCGGCCGCAATGGCTGGATAGCAATCGTGCGCGCCGGCGGCCGGCGTGCTGACCATGCCCGGCTCGTGATGGCCGATAAAACCTTTCACGGTGCTCACCTTGCAGGGCTTGGCGCCGTGTACGGTGATGACAAAGTCTTGCTTGCGAAATAGCAGCGGCGTCTTGAAGCGCGCGGCAATGGCGTGCGCCTGCTGCCACGGGTCGGACGGCTTCTCGCCGGCCACGGCCGGCAGCGACATGGCGCCGCCGCCCAGGGCCAGGCCGGCGGCCCCGGCGCCGCGCAGCAGGGCGCGGCGCCGGGTATCAATCGAATGCTTGTTCATGAAGGTGCCTGCTGTATCAAACGTTGTACGTCAGAAGTTGTAAGTCAGAAGTTGTAAGTCAGAAGTTGTAAGTCATGCGCAGATTGTACGAGCGGCCGATCGGGTTGGCCGCGCTGCTCAGGTAGCCGAAGGTGTAGCCGCTGTGGTTGGTGACCGGCGGGTTTTCATCGAACATATTGGTGATGCCGGCCACAATGCTGATGTTCTTGAAGCCGGAATACGTGCCGGTCAGGTTCCACACCGAGTACGGCTTGATTTCGCGATGGTATTCGGCCGCCACCAGGTTCTGGTCGTCATAGTGCGCGTTGTAGTTCTGGGTCAGCTGCGCACTGTAGTCGCCGCGCTTCCAGCTGGTCGTCAGGGTGTGCTTCCAGCGGTAGGTGATGATCGGGAAGCTGCTGGTGGTGCCGTTGCTGGCCAGGCCGAAGCGGCCGACGTTGGACACGAAAGCGCTGTCTTTTTCCAGCTGGTTGTCGAACTGGGTCAGGTAGGTGCCGTCGAGCTGGAACTTGAACTCGCCGATGTCCATGCGCGGCAGCGCATAGTTCGCGGTGAGGTCGATGCCGGCGGTTTTCTGGCCGCCCAGGTTCATCGTCACGTTCTTGATGTAGGCCAGGGTGCCGTCCGGATTGCGCACGAACAGGTCTTTGTACTTGACCGTGTCCTGGAAGTAGACTTGCTCGGGCAGGTTGGCCAGCATGTTTTTCATGCGGATGTTCCAGTAGTCGAGCGAGACGGTCAGGTTCTTGACCGGCTCGACCACCATGCCGAGGGTCCAGCCGCGCGAAGTTTCCGGGGTCAACTGGTCGTTGCTGCCGGTCTGCTTGGGCAGGGCCACGTTGCATACCTCGGACGAGACCGCGCCGGCCACGGCGGTGCCGCTGCCGGCCACGCCTGGTTTGCCGCCCGGGCACAGGGCCGGATCGTCCCATTTGCCGGAGGTGTTGCCGTTGGCGCCAGGCAGGCGGTAGCCGTAGCGGTCGAACAGGGTCGGCGCGCGGAAGCCCGTATTGGCCGAACCGCGGAACATCAGGGTTGTCGACGGCTCGTAGCGAAAGCTCGCCTTCGGGTTGAAGGTGTTGCCGAAGTCGCTGAAATAGTCGTCGCGCGCGGCCAGGTTGACGGTCAGTTGCTTGCTGACCGGAATATCGAGCTCGGCGTACAGGGCCGACACATTGCGCGCGCCGTCGCCGTGCGAGGACGAGGCGTTGGCGTAGCTTACGTCATTGGTGATGCCCAGGCGCGTGTCTTCGGTGGTGTCGCGGTGGATGTCGACGCCGACCGCCATCGCCAGCGCGCCGCCCGGCAGTTGCATCAGGGTGCGGCTGGCGGTGGCGTCGAACCCGGCGAAGGTGCTGGTCGAATCGCGGTTCAACTGGCCATCGACCGAAATGTCACGCAGGTAGCTTTTGCCGGCTTCGTCCTGCAGGCCGAACGGGTTGAGCACGCCGCTGGCCAGGCCCGCGTTCAGGCCGGGGCCGCTGACGTAGCCGGTGTGGTAGTAGTTCTTGCGCTTGCTGTGGCCGTAGACCAGGCCGGCCTTGTAATCCCACTCGCCGATCTTGCCTTCATCGACCAGCGCCAGGCGCTGGTTCAGCTGCACGTCCTTGTTGCTGGCCAGCCCCAGGTCGGCCACGCTCCAGGTCACGAGCAGCGCTTCGCCTTTCAGGCCGGCCACCGCCGGCACGCCGCCGGCGCCGCCCGGATACCACTTGCTGCTGGCCGGCACGCGCGCGGCGAGGCCCTTGGCGGCCACGCTCTGGGTCGGATTGCGGGCCGAGTAGATGGTCGACTCGCCGCGCATGTAGTCCAGGCTGACCGTGTGCTCGTCCGAGAACTGCCTGGTGCCGCGCGCGTAGAAGGTCAGCTGCTCGGTTTCGTGCAGGGCGGTGCCGTACTCGTTGCTGTCGATGACGCAGGTATTCTTGGCGCCCTGGATCGAGTAGGGCGCGGCGCAGCCGGACTTGTAGTACGGGTTGGCGGCGGTCTTGTTGGTGGCGGTGGTGAAGTTGGCCGGGCTGGCATAGCCGCCGGTGGCCAGGGTCTGGGAGCGGCCGATGCTCGCCAGCAGTTCGGGCGAGCTCAGTTCGGCGCGGTCGCGCGCGGCCAGGCGGCTGCGCTGGCGGCCGTCGATGGTGCCGTACAGATTCCAGCCGTCGGTGGCCAGCTTGCCCTTGCCGAAGGTGGCCGAGAGGCGCTGCTCGTCGCCGCCGCCCGATTTTTCCGGCTGCACGTACTGGGCGGTGATGGAGCCGCCTTCGACGCTGTTTTTGGTGATGAAGTTGACCACGCCGCCGATGGCGTCCGAGCCGTAGATGGAGGAAGCGCCATCGCGCAGGATTTCGACCCGCAGCAGGGAACTCATCGGGATGACGTCGAGGTTGGCGTAGCCGTCGGCGATCGCCTCATTGGCCAGGCGGCGGCCGTTGAGCAGCACCAGGGTGCGGTTCACGCCGAGGCCGCGCAGGTTGATGTTGGTGCCGGAACCGGCGTTGGACGGGGCCAGCGAGTTCGATTGCGGCAGCGCCATCATCACATCGGCCAGGCTGGTCATGCCGCGCTTGGTGAATTCCTCGGCCTTGATGGTCGAGACCGGCAGTGCCATCTCGGTGGCAAGGCGCTTGATGCTCGACCCGGTCACTTCGATGCGCTGCATGCCCGCGTCAAGCTGTTGGGCCGCGGCCTGGTTCATCACCGTCAGCACCGCAAGGGTGATGGACGACAATACGAGTGTCGAGTGGATCGAGCTGGTGTGCTTGTTCATGTGAGACGGTCTCCTGCGGATTATTGTTTGACATTAAACGCTCCCGGCGATGGCGCGGAAAGCTGGTCAGGACACCTCGCGTATCCTGTGCCACGGCGACGAAGGCGCGAGCCGGGGTCAACATGGTCAATAATGGTTTGCTCATGGCTTGCTCGTGTGGTGCGGCGTTCTGCGCGCCTGCTCTCCACTGGTCTCTATATAGGTCGGTGCTTATCCTCGCGAAAAGGTGCGCGTCACCCGTTCCAGGTGGGCGCGCATGGCCGCGTGCGCTTCGGCCGGATCGTGGGCGACGATGGCGTCGAGGATGCGGCGGTGGTCGAGCAAAGTAGCCTGGCGCAATTCTTCGGTCTGGAAATGTTCCTTGAGCTTGTGCCAGAGGCGGCCGCGCTGCTTCCACAGGTGCTCGACCGCGCCGACCATGGCGCTGTTGCCGGTGGCGCGCGCGAGCGACAGGTGAAAGTCGCGGTCGAGCTGTTCGTTGCTGCTGTAATTGTCGTGCTGGCGTTCCATTTCGACGACGGCGCTGCGGATGGCGTCGATGGCGCTGTCGCTGGCCATGCGGGCGGCGCTGGCGCATACCTCGGCTTCGACCAAGCGGCGCGCGGCCAGCACTTCGAAGGGGCCGGGGCCGGCTTCGTCAAGCTCGGGGCGGGGAAGCGCGACGCGGCTGACGTAGACGCCGGAACCGCCGCGCACGTCGACCACGCCGCGCAGTTCGAGCGCGATCAGGGCTTCGCGCAGGCAAGCGCGGCTGACGGCCAGGCGGCTGGCCATCTCGCGTTCGGGCGGCAAGCGTTGGCCGGCGCCGATTCCCTGGTCGCGGATCAGTTCCTCGATGCGTCCGGCGACGATGCGGTACAGCCGCGGTTCGTGCGCGAGGGCGTTGTCGGGAGCGGGTGTGATTTTCTTGAGCATGGCGGCCTGCACATCTTTTGGTCAGGCCATTCTAAAGTGGTCTGACCAATCGCGCAAGGTGCTCGGGCCAAAATAGTGTGATCGGTGGTAAGGGCGGAACGCTGGTCGGCTCGCTCACTTCGCCAGCCGCCGTTGCATGGCGGCCAGGCGCCGGCCCAGGCGGGCCATCAGGCTGCCCAGCAGGTAGCGCACGGTGGCCAGCGGATGCTGTACGCCGTAGCCTTGCCGGCCCAGGTTCTGCGGCATGAAAAAGCGGCTGAAACGCTGCAGCGCGCCGCTCTCGCCGAGCCGGAAGCGGGCGTTGACGTGGGTGGTGTTGAAGCCGTATTCATTGGCGAACAGGAACACCGCGCTGGGCGAGGTCATGCAGATATCGGCCAGTTCATCGTCGTGCAACTGGGTGCAGCCGCGCAGGTAAGAGATGCGGATGGTCAGGGCGATGTCGGGAATGCGGATCACCAGCGGCTGGATCAATCCGGCCAGTTCCAGCAGGCAAGGCAGCCCCAGCAAGTTGGCGTTGGCGCCCTTGCGGTAGTTGTCGGCGGCGGCGCGCACCTGGGCCGGGGTGGCCGGCGCTTCGGACGGCAACAGTTCGCACGGCACCCCGAGCAAGCGTTCCCAATGCTCGACGGCCGCATCGCTGGCCCAGGCCAGGCTTTCGGCGGTGTCCACGCCGAGCGCGATGGTGTCGCCCGGTTGCATGAAGCGCACCGCATCGGTGGCGCGCGACAGGCGCGCCCACTGCGCCACGCGCTGCGGCGTGTTCTGGTGATCGTTCATATAGCAGTTGTCGATGTGCGAAAACGACACGAACGAGGCGAACGGCACCGTGATCCTGGGCGCGAATGCGGCGATCTGCAGCTTGATGCGGTGCAGCTTTTCGGCTGCGGCGGCGCAGCGCAGTTCGGCCTGGAAGGGATTGCCGACCCAGTTGGCGTAACCGAACTGGGTCATCAAGACATCGACCCGCTCGCACAGCAGCGCGATGCTGGCCTTGACCTGCGCGCACTGGGCCGCGCTGGTCAAGGCGCAGTCGTTGATGTTGAGCACGTGACGCCCGCCCGAGCTGATCAGGCAATACGCATCGCCGTCGGCATGCGCAAACACCGTGATGCGCATCTCCCCATCGAGCGCGACCGGAATGCCGGGCTGGCATTCGATGACATCGAAGCCATTGCCGCGCAAAAAATTGACCACGCGCTTGTCCTTGGTTTCCTGGAACAGCATGGTGACCTTGCCGGCAAAATCGCGCTTGAGCCGCTTGACGAAGGGTACCGGAAAATGGTCGGGATGCTCGTGCGAAAACCAGATGAAGGTGTTGCGCCTCCCCGCCGCCAATTCGGCGATCAATGCCGCGTTGGAGGTGCTGTCGTCGAGCAGGCTCCAGCCATTGTTGAAGACCGGGCCTTCGACCCAGGGATCGGCCAGCAGCACGGTATGCTCGTTGGCGATATGAAAGCAGGCGTGGTTGACGAAGGTGAGCAGATTATGGTTCATGGCGGCACCGGGTCAGCTGAGGGCGATAAACCGGCCGCGGTGAAAACCGAGCGACCGGTGCGGATGAAACTGGCAGCGCGCGACCGCGCCGACGAAAATCACATGGTCGCCTTCCACGTAGCGGCTGCGCGGATGGCATTCGAAGCACGCCACGGTGCCGTCCAGCACCGGCTGGCCGGCGGCCGAGCGGGTAAAACCGACCTGCTCGAAACGGTCTTCGCCCGCGCGCGCGAAACGTTGCGCCAGCGCGGCCTGGCTGTCGGCCAGCACGTTGATGACATAGCCCTCGGCCTGCTCGAAGGCGGCCATGCTGCTGGCCGTGTGCGCCAGGCTCCACAGCACCAGCGGCGGATCGAGCGAGACCGAATTGAAGGAATTGATGGTCACGCCGACCAGGCGGCCGTCGGGCAGGGCGGCGGTGACGATGGTCACGCCGGTGGCGAACTGCGACAGCGCCTGTCGGAAATAGTTACTGTCGAAATCGGCGGACGGGGCGCACGGAGGAGGGGCTTGCATGGCTGGCCTGCGCGTGGTGGAGGTTTACCCATACTAAAGGCGGTCGGGTGCGCGGCCTTGATCCCGCGCAAGCGGCCTGAACAGCTTAGTTGGCGGGCTGGTAGCTCTCCAGGATGGCCTGCATCCGGCCATTCTTGCGCAGCGCCAGCAGGGCGCGGTTCACTTGTGCCAGGGTCAGCTTGCCGCCGGGCCGCAAGGCGCAGTAGGTGTCGAACGGTTCGATGGCCAGCACCGTACGGCTCAGGCGCGCGCGTTCGGCGTGGGCGCGCCGCTGGTAATCGTAATACAGGGAATTGGTGAGCATGTAATCGAAGCGGCGGCGCAGCAGCTTGCGCAGGTTCAGGTCGTCGCTATCGGTGTCGTCGCGCACGAATTGCGGCCCCAGTTCATGATCGAGCACAGGGTAGCGGTAGCCGGTGATGGTGCCGGTGCGCGCGCCGGCCAGCTCGCGCAAGTTGCCCAGCGGCGCCGTCTCGATGCGCCCGACAATGATCATCTTGTTGGAAAAGACCGGGTTCGACCACTGCCAGCGCTGGCCGTCGAGCCATTCGGGACGCAGGTCGCACAGCAGGTCGACCTTGCCGTCGGCCAGCGCGGCCTCGACCCGCTTGCGCGGCAAGGTCAGGTAGCGCGGGCGTACGTTCAGCTCGCGCGCCAGGGCGTCGCCGACATCCTTGAGCAGGCCGCCGGTCAGCTCGATGCCCTGGAAACGGGTCATCGGCATGGCGCTGCCGGTGGACACGGCAAAGACGAGTTCGGCGCCGCCCGCGGGCAGCGCCAGTGCAATGGAACAGAGGGAGGACAGCAGCGCAAAACCAATCTTCATGCCGCCATCATACCTTGCCGTCGCCGGCAAGGGCACAGCGGCTTATTGGATCTTGGCGATCGACACCTCCGTCGACTTGACCAGGGCAATGACCTCGCTGCCGACCTTCAGGTCCAGGTCCTGGATCGAGCGGCTGGTGATGACCGAGGTGACGATGCCGTGCGCGGTGTCGACATCGACCTCGGAGACCACCGGGCCGGCGATGATTTCCTTGATCTTGCCCCTGAACTGGTTGCGTACGTTGATTTCCGAGATAGCCATGCTGTTCCTTTCGTGGGTGGGGGGAGGGTTCAGTAACACATGTGTTTCAGTAACTCATAAGAAGGCGCAACGGCTTGCTGCCGCTGTCGGGGCCGGGGTGGATCGCTTGCGGCGCGCCGCCGGCGAACAATTTCAGTTCCCCCGGCGCGAAGCGGTGCCACTGTTCGCCTGTGGTCAGGGGCAGGGTGGCGATCACGACGATCTGGTCGTCCAGGTGGTTATGCTGGCGAAAATCGATCTGCAGGTCGCAATCGACCAGGCTGGCGCTGGCGAACGGATAGGCGCGCACCACGTAATGCAGCTGGGTCGAGCAATGCGCCAGTAAAAGGTCGCCATTCGACAAAATGAAGTTGAAGGTGCCGTGGCGCGCGATCACCGCCGCCAAGGTTTGCACCGCTGTAAAAAGCGCCGCGCGCGACGGCGGCTGCACCGGAAAGCGGCGCCGCAGCCCGGCCAGCAGATAGCAAAAGGCGCGCTCGCTGTCGGTTTCGCCGGCCGGGACGACATGCGGATCGGGCGCCGGCTTGAACGTGCTCAGGTCGCCGTTATGGGCGAACGACCAGGTCGTGCCCCACAGCACGCGGGTAAATGGATGGCTGTTCTGCGGCGCCACCTCGCCCTGGGTAGCCTTGCGGATGTGCGCCACCACATTCTTCGCCTTGACGGGATTGTGCTTGAGCGCCAGCGCCAGGGGCGAATCGATGGACGGGCGGTCGTCGATGATCAGGCGGCAGCCGGACGGCTCGTGAAAGGCGATGCCCCAGCCGTCGCGATGCACGCCGGTCCGTCCGCCGCGCTCGCTGAAACCGGCGAAGCTGAAGTTCAGCGCCGCTGGCTTGCTGCTGTTCATTCCGAGTAATTCACACATGGGCGTCGCTTCCTGTTTGCATCTGTCGCCCCCAGCGTAGTCGCGCCGGACGCATCTGCAAACGACTATTTTCGCGTTTCGATAGAAGCATTTTGCGCATAAGCGCCCGGGGTCGATATGCACCGGCCGCATATCGATTGGCGAAACGATTCCTTCGCCGGTGCGCGCGGCGCGACTAGACTTTCTCCTTTACCTACAGCGAGACATGCCATGCCTTTCCCTACCTTGAACACTTACCTGGCCCACCTGTCCGACCCGGACCGTCCGGCCAGCAGCGTGTGCCTGGACTCGGCGGGCCGCGCCCAGGGCAAGTATTTCAACTGCACCATCACGAGCGCCTTCCAGCCGATCCGCGCGCTCGGCAGCAGCCGCATCGTCGCCTATGAAGGCTTGGCGCGCAGTGCTTCCGCGGGCGACGCCGGGCTTTCGCTGTGGAAGCTGCTCGACCACGCCGCCAGCGACGACGAATCGATCGAGCTCGACCGGCTATGCCGCATGCTGCACGCGATCAATTTCTTCCGCCAGGACGAAGCAGGGCACAGTGATTTGTATCTGAACGTGCATGACCGCCTGCTCAGTGCGGTCAGCAGCAACCACGGGCACGCCTTCAAGCGCATCCTGGACGCGCTGGACTTGCCGGTCGGGCGCATCGTGCTGCAACTGCCGGCCACCACGCCGCAGCAGGGATGGCTGTTGAACTATGTGGCCGACAACTACCGGCGCAACGGCTTCCGGCTGGCCTTGAATGCGGCTTCGGTGGCGCAAGCGCAGGCGATGGTGGTCGAGCAACGGCCGCACGCGATCAAGCTCGACGCGCGCTACCTGTCGGGCGGGGTCTCGCTCGAACCGCTGCTGGAGGCGGCCCGGGAGGCTGGCGTGCGGCTGATCTTCAAACGGGTCGAGACGGCGCCGGCGATCGCCACGGCGGAAGTGATCGCCGACCTGCCGCTGTACGCGCAAGGCTTCTTCCTCGACCAGCCGCAAGCGTCGCTGGTAACAGAGGCCGCCTTGGCCGCCTGACGCCCCCACCGCCGGTGTCACCGCCACCGCCGGTGTCAGGTCTGACATTCGGACACGGCCTCAGCTTTTACCGCCGATGTCTCCTCCGGTGTCAGGTCTGACATTCGGACACGGCCTGGACAGCGCCATGGATGAGGTCGTGTCCGAATGTCAGACCTGACCCCGGCGTCGGCGGCAGGGGGGCACGGGACGTATTTTTTCTCAATGGAAGGGCCTTTTCGCTTAAAATCCGGGGGCTATTAACGAATTTTGGGCAGGGGCAGGTATGGCATCAGCGGCAGATGGGCGTAACGATATGGTCGCATGCGTCCTGGGGCGGTAGGGCAGCGCCGTTCGCCGCCGGACCAGGGCGGCCGGCGCCTGGTCGGCGCCCTGCTCGTTTCGCTGCTGGTGCATGGCTTGATTCTGTCGCTTCAGTTCGGCATTCCCGCGCTCGGTTTGCCTGGCTCGGCCACGCCGATCGAGGTGCGCCTGGCTAATGTCGCCGATCAGCCCACGCCAGCGCCGCCGCTGGATACGCCGGCTGCGCTTCCGCCATTGCCTTTGCCGTCCCCCCTTCCCGAGCCCGACAAACCGGCAGCGTCGAGCGGCGGCATGCGTCTGATCGATCCGGTGCCGGCTCCGGCGCCCGTTCCCACCCCCGTCACGCCGCGCCTGGCGGTGAAGAAGGACAAGCCGCGCAAGGCCAAGCGCATCAGCCCGCCGCTGCCGGCGACCGATGCGCTGGCGATGGATTCGCGCGTCATGGTCCAGGATTCGGTGGTGAACGATTTCGCGGTGCCGATGCCGCGCCCGGAAGAAGCCGAGCAGAAAACCATCGATCTCAAGGAAGCCCAGCACGGCACCGACGATGGCAATGAAGCGACCAGCGCCGCCGAGGTCGCGGAAGCGGCGCGCACGGCCCAGCTGGCCGAGACCCGGCGCGCGGAAGAAGAAGCCGCGCGGCTGGCGGCGCAGCGCAAGCTGGAGACGGAAGAGGAGGCGCGCAAGCTGGCTGAGTTGCAGGCACGCCAGCAGCAGGAGAAGGCCGCCGCCGCCGAGTCGGCGCAGCAACAGGAGCAGCAGGCCCGCGTGGCGCAGCAGGCGCAGGTGGAGGCCGACGCCGCGCGCGAACGCGCCAGCGTGCTCAGGGCCGAGCAGCAGAAAACGGCGCAGTTGGCGCTTCAGCAGAAGGCCAAGCAACAGAAGGCCGAACAACAGAAGGCCGAGCAACAGAAGGCGGAGCAGCTGCGCGCAGACCAGCAAAAAGCCGACCAACAGAAGGCCGACCAACAGAAGGCTGAGCAGTTACGCGCCGATCAGCAGAAGGCGGATCAGCAGAAGGCGGACCAGCAAAAGGCCGAGCAGATGCGCGCGGAACAGGCGAAGGCCGAGCGTCAACGCGCCGAACAGCTCGCGGCCCAGCAGCAAGCGGCGCAGAAAGCGGCCGAACAACAAGCCGCGCAAAAACTGGCCGAGCAAGCCGCCCAGAACAAGGCCGACCAGGCCGCGCAAGCGTCCGAAGCCGCCCGCCAGGCGGCGCTGCAAGGCGGACGCGAAGGCAGCGGTACCCAGGCCGCCAATATACCGCCTGGCGGTACCGCCGCCGGCGCTGGCAGCGGCGCCGGCGGCAAGGCGGTCATCCCCAAGAACCTGCTGGGAAGTGAACTGTCGAACCGCGCGCGCGAGATGGTCAAGGGCCTCGATATCCTGTCCGGCACGCCGCCGCCGCCGATGCGCGACGAGCGCCGCGTTGCCGTCGGCGCGGCCGAACGCGATCTGCCCTTGCGTATGTACGTCGAGAGCTGGCGCCAGAAAATCGAACGCAATGGCGGCGTGAATTATCCGCGCGGCTGGGCCGATGCGGAGTACACGCACGCGCTGGTGAACGTGGCGGTGCGCAGCGACGGCACCGTGCAGGACGTGACGATCCTGCGTTCGAGCGGCCGCGCCGACATGGATGAAGCGGTGCTGCGCATCGTGCGCGTCAACGCGCGCTACGCGCCGTTCCCGCCGAATATCGCCGCGCGCTACGATGTGATCGACATTCGCCGCGTGTGGCAGTTCGGCGATAATCTCAAGCTGATGGAAGAAGTGCGCTAGGCGAAACCGGTTCGAAACCCGCTTTGCTTGCGCAAGTCGGCCTCGCAACCAGACATCGCGATCGCCCTCATTGTCGATCTCGACGCTTATCGGAATTGCCTGTACCCGCCGGAAAGTAGGCATGCCCTGGACCCTCGCGTCCTTAAAGCAGCCCACTGTCTTGCTTGCCGTTGCGAGGGATGGTACGGGTCAGGCGGCCGGCTGTGGAGCGCTGGTGGCAGGCCTGCATTTGGTAAGATCAACTTAGGGCGAACCAGCAAGACAGCCAACCTCGCTTCGCGCTTCCTCATCGCTGAGGAGTTTCTTGCCACTCCGCTCCGATATACGTCGTTGCATTCTCGACAATGCCGGAAAAATGTAGCGTGTGCAGCTTTCTGTTTGCCAGACATCTCCGGTGAAGATGTTGACCGAGTAATGTCCCTGCGTATTGTTCACATACGCCAAACCGTAGCTGTGATATCCCGGAATAGACGGCGGACTGGCTGGCCTCGGACCATCAATCCACAAATGCGGATCGGACATCTTGTAGCCCTCGTGTTTTAGCACCACCCGCAAAAGGCCCAATGCCGTTTTGAGTGGAAGTTGACTTCGGCTACCATATCGGCTACCGCTGTGAATGTCTGCGCCTTGCGGCGCTTGTCGATGTCCGGTCCGGAGCAGGGTCAAGGGCGGGCGGCGCGAAGC